>JAFEBC010000255.1 GCA_018266095.1 Deltaproteobacteria bacterium | reverse complement strand
GGCGCGCCCACCGTCCAAGGCACGCTCGTCGCGGGCCAGCGCGTGAACCTCGTCTACGACAGCGCGCGCTCGGGCTGCTCCGGCACCAGCAACGGCAAGCCCGCCTGGTCCACCACCGCCTTCGACCGCGTCGCGGGCGGCACCACGCGCAGCTTCTTCGCGGCCGGCTTGAACCCCGCGGGCGGCACCTCGACTCCCTCGTTCACGCTGCCCGCGCGCACGGGCGACCTCGAGGTCTGGTTCGAGACGGCCGGCCTCTGGGGCTGCCACGCGTGGGACTCGAACTACGGCGCGAACTTCCACTTCAACGTGGCCGCGCCCGCCAACTGGCCCGGCTGGATGGGCTCGGCCGACGTGGTCATCTCGCGCGCCACCTGCGGCGCCGCGCAAGCCTGCGACTCCGACCGCCGCCCGCTCGACGCCGGCTTCACCTACGACTCGTGGTCCCGCCAGCGCGCGGCCATCAAGCGCGTGTCGTTCCGCGTGTGGAAGTCGGGCGTGACCGATCACGACGATCCCGACTTGTGGAAGAAGCTCGACGTCCAGCTCCACGCGCGCTTCGACCCCAAGGCCGCGTTCGCCACGAGCTACGTCAACTTCGACGCGCGCATCGGAAACGACGCGCGCTACGCCTTCGATCTGGGCCCGCTCGATCCCTTCGTCGGCCCCGGCGGCGGCCCGGTGTGCCCGAAGGTGCCCGTCACCGCGAGCGCGAACGGCCAGGACGACGTGGCGACGTTCGAGTTCTACCTGACCGTGAACGGCGCGGAGCTGCGGCCCTCGGCCGACGAGGCGTCCACGTTCAAGGGCAGCTTCACCAGCGCGCACCTGGCGTCCTGCGCGAAGCCGTAGCTGCTCAGGGCGCCGCCGCGATCACCACGTTCTTCACCATCGCCCCCGCGTCCGCGAGCGAGGTCACGATCGTGCGCAGCCCCGCCGGCGCCGGTCCCGCCTGGGCGAGCGCGGTCAGGCTCGCTGCGAGGACGACGGCATGGGCACGAGTGGGGAGCACGGGCGACCTCCGGGGTTGGAGGTCTGCAAGAGCAAGGAGCTTGCCAGCGCCGGGCTATCGGACTGCGCGGGCGTCCTCTAAGGTGCTGGAACCGAACGCACCAGGAGCGTCGAATGGCCGCCAGGAAATCCGCCGCGAAGCCCGCCTCGAAGCCGAAGGCCGCCCCGAAGTCGACGGCCACCGCGAAGTCCAAGGCCGCCCCGCGAGCGAAGTCCGCCCGTCCCGCCACGGTGGCCGCCTACCTCGCCTCACTCGAGCCTGAGCGGCGCGCTGTGATCGAGGAGGCCCGCGCCTTCGTCAAGAAGCACATCTCGAAGGACTACGCCGAGTTCATGAATTGGGGAGTCATCAACTGGGGCATCCCGCTCGAGGTGTTCGCGGACACCTACAACAAGCAGCCGCTCTGCTACGTGGGACTCGGCGCGCAGAAGAACTACAACTCGCTCTATCTGATGGCCGCGTACGACGAGTCGAACGGCGCGAAGGCGATGAAGGCCGCGTTCGCGAAGGCCGGCAAGCGCTTCGACATGGGCAAGTGCTGCCTGCGGTTCAAGGCGCTGGCGGACTTGGAGTTGAAGTCCGTGGCCAAGGTCATCGCTTCGTCGACGCCCGAGGACTACCTCGCGTACTACAAGCGCACGAAGGGCCTGACGATGCGGGCGTAGGCGGTTCGCCGCTCAGGCCGGCGCCGGCGCGAAGTAGTGCCCCTCCGCCAAATCCGCGAGCAGCCCCGCGTGCGTCGGTTCCCACTTCAGCAGCGCCCGCGTCTTCGCGCTCGACGCGGGATTGCTGATGCCCGCGAAGTGCGCCATTCCGCCCAGGAGCTTTGGCGCCTCCTCGTGGCTCACGCTCTTCGCCGGCAGCCCCAGGCCCTTGCCGATGGCCTCCGCGATCGCCTTGAAGGGAACGCCCTCGTCCGCCACGCCGTGCAGGCGCGTGCCCGCCGGTGCAGATTCGAGCGCGAGGCGATAGAGGCGCGCGGCGTCGAGCGTGTGCACCGCCGGCCAGACGTTCTTGCCCTCATCGATGTAGAGCGCCGCGCCGTGCTTGCGCGCGGCGGCCACGAACATGGGCACGAAGCCGTGGTGGTCGAGCGAGCTGTGCACCGTGGGCGGCAGCCGCACCACCGACGAGCGCACGCCGCGCTGGGCCAGCGCGATGACCGCGTTCTCCCCGTCGACGCGCGGTCCGCCCGAGAGCACGTCATCCTCGGTCCCCGCGCGCGTGAGGCCGCCGAGGAACGCGAGCTGCGCCGTCCCCGAGGTGTTCACGAAGGGCTTGCCCGAGCCCGCGAGCGCCTCGCCCAGCGCCTGCACCACGCGCACGTCGTGCTGCGCGGCCCGCAAGAAGCCATCGGGCGTCCCGCCGAAGGCCAGGTCGTGCTTGTAGGCGAGGTGGATGAGCCCCTCCGCGGACTTCGCCACCGCTGCCAGCCCTGCGAGATCATCGAGGTCCCCGCGCACGGCCTCCGCGCCGGCCGCCTTCAGCCTGGCCATGCCCGCGTCCGACCGCGCGAGGCCCAGCACGTGGTGCCCTGCCGCCAAGAGCTCCTTCACCACCGCGAACCCGATGTGACCGCTCGCTCCCGTGACGAACACGCGCATGCGCCGCCTCCTGATGACAGTTTGTGCAATCACCATAACGGGCCATTGCAGTTCATGCAATCATGACGACAGTCCCTGAAGTCGGCTAGGCTCGCCCACGATGGCGCGCTGGGAACCCAATGCGGTCGGACGGCTCACCGAGGCGGCGATGGCGCTCTTCACCGAGCGCGGCTACAGCCAGACCACGGTCGGCGACATCGCCACCCGCGCGGGCCTGACCGAGCGCACCTTCTTCAACCACTTCAGCGACAAGCGCGAGGTGCTCTTCGCGGGCTCCGAGCTCTTCACCCAGCTCATCGTGGACGCCGTCCGCGCCGCGCCGAGGTCCGCCAAGCCGCTCGACGCCGTGCTCGCCGCCTACGAGGCCACCGACGCCTTCTTCGAGGGTCGCCGGCCCTTCGCGCGCCAGCGCTACGCGCTCATCTCCGCGCACCCCGAGCTGCAGGAGCGTGAGCTCGTCAAGATGCTCTCGGTCGCGGCGGCGGTCGCGGAGGTCCTCGAGCAGCGCGGGGTGTCCAAGGCCGCGGCCAGCCTGGCCTCGGAGCTGGGGAGCGCCATCCTGCGCGTGGGCTTCGATCAGTGGTGCAAGGACAAGAAGGACCGCAGCCTCGTCTTCCACCTGCGCGCGGCCCGGCGGCAGTTGGAGGCGGTGGTGGGACGCCCGCAGGCCCGGTCACGGGCGCGCACGACGGCCTGACACACCTGACACACACACGGTGTGTCGACACAGCCTCCGCGCGGGCCGCTTCCCTCTGAGGGCGCTCGGCACGCGGGTTGCGATGGAGGGCTGCGCGGCGCCGTTCGCGGGGCCGACCCCACAAACCCGAGAGCCTCCCATGAACAACCCGATCCGGAACCCGCACTCCCTGCCTCGCTCGCGTGTGAGCGCGAGGCTCCTCGTGAGCCCGCTGCTCCTGGCCGCGCTCGCCACCGTGCCCGCGCAGGCCGGGATCCAATATGGCCGCGACGACTGGAGCAACGCCGTGGCTGTGGACGTCCCGGTCTGCACGCCGGGCTGCACCCTCTCGCAGACGTGCACCCCCCTCTACGATCCGAACAACCCGGATGACCCCGGCACCAACGTCTGCCTCAACAACCACTACCCGTTCCAGTTCATGGGCAACTGGCAGCCGATCGGCCGCACGCACCACGTCGGCGACGTCGTCCTCGATCCGGCCACCGGCGCGGCCTACATCTTCGTCGACGTGACCGTGCCCGCGGCCTACAGCAACTTCTTCACCTTCCATCCGCCGCTGACCGACCCCCTCTCGTGGCAGCCGTTCACCGGCCTCGTCACCTCGAGCCAGTCGGGCGCGCCGGGTGAGCAGGGACCGGCCGGTCCGCAGGGGCCGCAAGGGCCGCAGGGTCCGAAGGGCGACAAGGGTGATCCCGGCGCGATGGGCTTCGAGGGCGCGGCCGGCGCCATGGGGCCGCAGGGTCCGAAGGGCGACACGGGCCCGATGGGTCTGCAGGGCGCGGCGGGCGCGCAGGGTCCGAAGGGTGACAAGGGCGACACGGGGCCGATGGGTCTGCAAGGCGCAACTGGCGCAGCGGGCGCGACGGGCGCGACGGGCGCGACGGGTCCGAAGGGTGACAAGGGCGACACGGGCCCGATGGGCCTGCAAGGCGCGACTGGCCTGCCTGGTGCGCAGGGCCCTGTCGGCCCGACCGGCGCGCAAGGTCCGACGGGCCTGACCGGTGCGCAAGGCCTCAGCGGGCTGCCGGGCGCGCAAGGCCCCAAGGGCGACACCGGTCCCCAGGGCGCCACGGGCGCGATGGGTCCGCAAGGCCTCACCGGCCCCGCCGGCCCGCAAGGCCCCGCGGGCGCTGGGCTCTTCTCTGGCGCGATGGTGATCGTGCCCGTCGGCGTCACCATCCCCGCCGGCTACTCCTGCCTGCCCGAGAAGATCCGCTTCCGGCACGAGGACGAGGACGACGTCGACCACCACCGCGCCCGCTACGACGACGACGACAGCCGCTGGTTCCGGCTCTGCGCCAAGAACTGAACCGGACATGAGGGCGGCGCTCGGCTATGACTTGTCCGAGATGCTGCGACGCGATGGCGCCACGACCACCGAAGATGTCCGCGCGCCCTCCCGCGCGGGCTCGGTCGTGGCGCCTCCGCACGTGTTCCGCCTGATCGAGTGCGAGAGCCCGGCCTCGCTCCCCGCGCGCTCCTGCCTGCGCGGCCTCGAGGAGGTCACCTTCGGCCGCACCTCCGAGCGCAGCGCCGAGGTCACCGGCCGCACCCTCGCGCTGGGCCTGCCCGACCGCTTCCTCAGCACCGCCCACGCCCGCCTGCACCGCACCGAGACGGGTTGGCTCCTGCAAGACCTCGGCTCCAAGAACGGCACGCTGGTGGGCGGCGCGCGCATCCAGGAGCGCCTGCTCGAGGACGGCGACCTGTTCGAGGTGGGCCGCACGCTGATGCTCTTTCGCGCCTCGCTCCCGAGCGCGCCCTCAGCGCCGGTGCACCTGGAGGCCGCCGCGCTCGCCCCGCAAGAGTCCGCGCTGCTCACGCTCGATCCCGCGCACGAGGCGGCCCTGCAGCGGCTGCGGGCGGTGGCGCCCTCCAAGCTCTCCGTGCTCGTCACCGGCGAGTCGGGCACCGGCAAGGAGCTCGCGGCAGCCGCCCTGCACGCGCTCTCGGGCCGTACGCGGCCTCTCGTGGCCGTGAACTGCGCCGCCCTCGCGCCCACGCTGCTCGAATCCCAGCTCTTCGGACACCGGAAGGGCGCGTTCTCCGGCGCCAACGACGACGCCCCGGGCCTCGTGCGCGCGTCCGACCGCGGCACGCTCTTCCTCGACGAGATCGGTGAGCTCCCGCCGCCCGCGCAGGCGGCGCTCCTGCGCGTGCTGGCCGAGGGTCAGGTCCTGCCCGTGGGCGGCACCGCCGCGGTGCCGGTGGACCTGCGCGTCGTCTGCGCCACCAACCGCGACCTCAAGGCGATGGTGGCGGCCGGCACGTTCCGCGGCGATCTGCTCGCGCGCCTGCAGGGCTTCGTGCTCGAGCTCGTGCCGCTGCGCGAGCGGCTGGCCGATCTGGGCCTGCTCGTGTCTGCCCTCCTGCGCCGGCACGCCCCCGAGCCCGACGCGGTGCGCTTCGAGCCCGAGGCGGCGCGTGCCCTGGCGCGCCACCGCTGGCCCTTCAACGTGCGCGAGCTCGACCAGACGCTGGCCTCCGCGCTGCTCCTCGCCGGCAGCCATCCCATCGCGCTCACGCACCTGCCCGCCGAGCTGCGCGAGGCCACGGTCGCGCCGCCCAAGGCCACGCTCGCCCCCGAGGAGCAGGAGCTGCGCGCCCGGCTGGTGGCCCTGTTCGTCGAGCACGCCGGGAACATGAGCGCTGTCGCCCGCGTGATGGGGAAGGGCCGCACGCAGATCGTCCGCTGGGTGCAGCGCTTCGGCATCGATCCCCTGCGCCCGCGCTGAGACTCCGGGCGCCCGTCGTCACAGTGCTACTGTGACGATTGTGTCGAGCCCCACCGCCACCGACGCCGGCGTCGTCCTGGAGACGGCTGCGCCCGAGGTCCGCTACATCGGGCCCTATCGCCTGCTGCACCTGCTGGGCGAGGGCGGCATGGGCCAGGTCTGGCTCGCCGATCAGGACGAGCCCGTGCGCCGCAAGGTGGCCGTCAAGATCATCAAGGCGGGCATGGACACCAAGCAGGTGGTCGCGCGCTTCGAGTCCGAGCGGCAGGCCCTGGCGCTGATGAACCACGAGGCCATCGCCAAGGTCTTCGATGGCGGCAGCACGCCGGAGGGCCGGCCGTTCTTCGTGATGGAGTACGTGGCCGGCATCAGCCTCACCGAGCACTGCGACCTGCACACGCTCTCGACCCGGGACCGCATCGAGCTCTTGTGCGAGGTGTGCGAGGGCGTGCAGCACGCGCACCAGAAGGCGGTCATCCACAGAGACCTCAAGCCCTCGAACATCCTGGTCACGCTGGCGGACGGGAAGGCGCAGCCCAAGATCATCGACTTCGGCGTGGCCAAGGCCACCGGTCAGCGGCTCACCGATCGCACGCTGCAGACGGCCCTGGGCGCGGTGGTGGGCACGCTCGAGTACATGAGCCCCGAGCAGGCCGACCCGACCGGCCAGGACGTGGACACGCGCGCGGACGTGTACTCGCTGGGCGTCATCCTCTACGAGCTCTTGACCGGCGAGCTGCCCTTCAGCTCCCACGAGCTGCGCACGTCCGATCCGCTCGAGCTCGCGCGCAAGCTGCGCGACGACGAGGCGCCCCGGCCGAGCGTGCGCGTGAGCAAGCCGAGCGCGGCGACGCAGGCCGCGGCGCGCAAGCGGGGCATCGAGCAGCCGGCCCTGCGCAGCCTCCTCAAGGGCGACCTCGACGCCATCGCCCTGAAGGCGCTGGAGAAGCAGCGCTCGCGGCGCTACGGGACGCCGTCCGAGCTGGCCGCGGATCTGCGGCGCTACCTGCGCAACGAGCCGGTGTTGGCGCAGCCGCCGAGCGCGGCGTATCAGGTGCGCAAGTACGTGCAGCGCAACAAGCCCGTGGTGGCCGGAGGGCTGGCGGTGCTCGCGTCGCTGGTGGCGGGCGTGATCGTGAGCGCCTGGCAGGCGCAGCGCGCGCGAGCGGCAGAGCGGCAGGCGGCGTCGGAGGCCGCGGCGGCGAAGGCCACGAACGAGTTCCTGCAGAACGATCTCCTCGGCCAGGCTGACGTGGGCCAGCAGCAGGGCGCCGCGGGCAAGGCCGACCCGGACATCAGGGTGCGCACCCTCCTTGATCGCGCGGCGGGAAGGATCGAGGGCCGGTTCGCAGGCCAGCCCGAGGTCGAGGCGTCGATCCGCGGCAGCATCGGCGAGGCGTACCTGAGCCTGGCCCTCTTTCCCGAGGCGCACCCGCAGCTCGCGCGCGCCCTGGAGCTGTGGACCCAGACGCGCGGCGCCGATCACCCGCAGACGCTCGTGGCGGCGGCCTCGCTGGGGAGCCTCTTGGTGGAGGAGGCCAACTTCGCGCAGGCGCAGCCGCTCCTGGCCGACACGCTGGAGCGGCAGAAGCGCGTCCTCGGTCCTGAGCACCCGAACACGCTGCGCACGCTGGTCGAGCTCGGCCGGATGGCGTACTCGCAGGCCAAGCGCACGGAAGCGCGGGCGCTGTTCGCGCAGGCGCTGGAGGGGCGGCGGCGCGCCCTCGGCCCGGAGCACCGCGAGACGCTGCTGATCATGCGCCTCCTCGCCAACATCGACTCCGTCACCAACCATCCCGACTCGGCCCTGGCGCTCTATCAGCAGACGCTGGAGGCGCAGCGGCGGGTGCTGGGCCCGGAGCACCCGGAGACGCTCGCCACCCTGAGCGCGCTCGGGACCTTCTTCAGCAACTTCGGCCGCCTGCAGGAGGCTGCCGCGACGCTGCGAGAGCTCCTGCCCATCGCGCGGCGGGTCTGGGGCCCCGAACATCCGCAGACGCTGCAGGTCGAGCTCTCCCTCGCGATCGCCGACGCGGACCTCGGCCGGACCGCCGAGGCGGAGGCGGCGGTGCGAGAGGTGCTCGAGCTGCGCAACAAGGTGTATGGCCCCGAGCACCCGAGGACCGTGAGCGTCCTGGCCGTGCTCGCCGGGATCCAGCTCAGCGCGGGCAGGGCGGTCGAGTCCGAGGCGACCGCGCGGCGCGCGCTCACGGCCACCACGAAGGTGTTCGGGCCCGACAAGCCGCAGACGCTCGACGCCAGCGAAGGGGTGGCCGAAGCGCTCGACACGCAGGGCAAGTTGGCCGCGGCCGCCGCCCAGTTCGAAGCCGTCCTGGAGACTCGCCGCCGCACGCAGGGCCCCGAGTACCGCGACACGCTCATCACCAGGCGACGCCTCGCCTCGATGCGCGCAGCCCAGGGCCGCTATGACGAGGCCAGCGCGATGCAGCGCAGCCTGCTCGAGCCGATGGCCCGCGTGCTGGGGCCACAGTCACCGAGCGCGCTGGGCGTGCAGAGGGACCTGGGCCTGACGCTGTGCTGGCAGGGCGATCGGAAGGCTGCGCAAGCCGTGTTCACGCCGCTCCTCGAGACCGCGCGCCGGCTGGGGCCAGAGGCCATCATCACCCTGAGCGCGCTGAACGCGGCCGGGGCCTGCGCCCTCCTGCTGGGACAACTGGCCGAGGCGGAGCCGCTCCTGCGCGAGGCCTGGGCGGGGCGGCGCAAGGTGCTGGGGCCGACCGACGCGGACACGCTGGATTCCCTCTTCTCGCTCGCGCTCACGCTGCACGCGCGCGGAGAGCTGCCGGGCGCCGAGGCGCTCGCGCGGGAGTCCGTGGAGGGCGAGCGCGCGACGCGGCCGCAGGCGTGGGCGCGCAGCCTGGCCGAGGCGGAGCTGGGGGCGATCCTGGCGGCCCAAGGGAAGGCCACGGAGGCGGCGCCGCTCCTGCGCACGGGGCAGAAGGGCCTCGCGGCGAAGACGTCGAGCCTCAGCGCGCCGGATCGGCTGTGGCTGGAGCGGGCGCGCAAGGTGTGGGAGCGGGGCGGGCGCTGAATCGGCCGCGGGCGCCTGATCGGCCACGGGCGCCTGATCGACGCGGCGGACGTTGACGGCGCAGTGGACGATCTGCCTGATGATGACCTGACCCGGCGCCCATCGCGTCGAGGGAGGACACGCGGTGGCAGCGAGCTCACGAAGGCCGAGCAGGGACGAGGGCGACGTGCTCGGACGGGTGCGCCTCTTCGCGGCCCTCCCGGAGCGGGCGCGCGACGAGCTGCGCTCGGCGGCGAGCGTGGCGGTGCTGGGCGCCGGGCAGCGGCTGTGGCGGCGCGGCGACCGGGCGCGCTTCGTGGGCGTGGTGATCGCGGGGCGCTGCAAGCTCATCCGCGAGGATTCGGGGCGCGAGGTGATCGTCGACGTGGCGGTCCCCGGCGATCTCCTGGGCGCGGTCGGGTTCGCGCTCGACGCGTCGTGCTCGAGCAGCGTGGTCTGCCTGCGCCGGGCGCGCGTGCTGCTCATCCCTTCGGCGCTGGTGCGGGCCGCGCTGCAGCGGGAGACCTTGGCGCTCGCGGCCCTGGCTGCCGAGCTGGCCGCCGAGGTCGCGCGCCTGATGGGCATGGTGCAGAGCCTCTCGGCGGGCAACGTGGAGCGGCGCCTCGCCTGCGTGTTGCTGGCGCTGGCCGAGCGCGCCGGACAGCCGTTCCCGGGCGGCACGTTCGTGCCCCTGCGCCTGCGCCGCGCGGACCTCGCCGCGCTCTCGGCCACCACGCTGGAGTCGGCGAGCCGCTGCATCAGCTCCTGGCGGCGACGCAAGCTCCTCACGCCGCAGCCGTCCGGCTACCTGCTGCACGACGTGGCGGCCCTGCGCGCCATCGCCGCCGGAGAGTGAGCTAGAGGTCCGTGACCACCACCTGGTCGTCGGGCCCGGCGTCGCGCGTCACGCGCAGCAGATCATCGAGCAGGAACCCGAAGACGTCGCCCAGGGTGCGGGCGCCGCGCACCGGCTCGACGACGACGCCGCTGCCGGCCACCAGCATGGTCTCGCCCACCTCGGGGATGGGGAAGGTCAGGCTGATGACCGCGCGGGTGCGCCCCGACACCGCGAGCTGATCGATGGGCTTGGCGGGCAGCTCGCGCTGGGCCTTGAGCAGCTCATCGTGCAGGCGCCGCGCCGACACGGAGACTGGCCTCCCGCCGAGCGCGAGCTGCAGGCCGTGCAGCGCCTGGAAGCCGTCGCCCTGCCGGCCGCCCTCGAGGTGGTGCTGAACGTTGTCGCGGAGCAGCGCGTAGATGATCCAGCGCTGCTCGATCGAACCGCGCGGTCCCTGGAAGTCGAGGCTCATCGAGCCCTCCTCTCGCCGCTGGTGGTCCTCGCCTTCGTGCCCTCTCTCGTGCTCGTCGTGTGTTCGTCCATGAACGTTTCCCTAGCGCGTCGGTCGCGGCCGGTCGTTGACGGGCGTCAAACAAGCGTCGGCGCCGCCTCCGGCCGGAAGCGACGGCTCCTTGATGCCCGTCATTCCGTGGCTGTGCGGGTGCGGCTGTACTGGCGCAGTCCAAACCCAAGACTCGAGAGGAGGCATGATGAACCGGGTCAAACACCAACGGCTGCTCGAGCTCTTGCAGCTCCGCTTCGGCAGCGACGACGTGTCGGCGGTGGCGGAGCGCGCGCTCGCCGAGCTCGGCCTGGAGCCCGCGCCCGACTATGAGCCCGAATCGCTGGAGCGCATCGCCGCCTGGCTGTTGCGTCACCGGGGCGGGACGGCGGGCGTGGCGCAGCTCCTGCGCGTGGAGTCCGCCCAGGTGCGGAGGTGATCGGCGGGGCGCTCCCGTCGCTTCCGGAGCTGCTGGGTGCGCTGCGGGATTCGCGCTGGCCGGACGAGGCGCTGTCCTTGGCGATGCTGGCGGTGGCCTTCGTGGCCGGGCGGGCCGTGGCCTGGCTCGTCTTGCGCTGGCTGCGCCGCTGGGCGGCCCACACGGCCTCCAAGGCCGATGACGCGCTGGTCGAGTACCTGCCGGGACCGCTGCGGCTCCTGCTCCCCTCGCTGGCCATCCAGGCGGCGCTCGCCGCGGCGCCCCTGCGGCCGTCCCTGCTCGAGCGCGCGCAGCACGTGGCGCTCATCGTCGTGATCGTGGCCTGCGGCTTCCTCGCCTACCGCCTGGTGCGCGTCGGGGAGCGGCTGGTCGAGCTCCGCTACGATCTCTCGACGGGCGACAACCTCGAGGCGCGGGCCGTCTTCACGCAGCTCCGCGGGTTTCGCAACATCGCGGGCTTCGTCATCGTGGTGGTGACCTTGTCGTTCGCGCTCATGACCTTCGGCGCCGTGCGCAGCATCGGGGCCGGGCTGCTCGCGTCCGCGGGCGTGGCCGGCATCGTGCTGGGGTTCGCGGCGCAGAAGACCATCGCCACGCTGCTCGCGGGCATCCAGATCGCCATCAGCCAGCCCATCCGCGTCGACGACGTGGTGGTCATCGAGGGCGAGTGGGGCCGCATCGACGAGATCACGCTCACCTACGTGGTGGTGCGCATCTGGGACCTGCGGCGGCTGGTGGTGCCGATCAGCTACTTCATCGAGCGGCCGTTCCAGAACTGGACGCGCGCGTCGGCGGAGCTCTTGGGGACGGTGGAGCTGCGCTTTGACTGGAGCGTGCCGGTCGACGAGCTGCGCGCCGAGCTGCGGCGGCTCTGCGAGGCATCGCCGCTGTGGGACGGCAAGGTCTGCGGGGTGCAGGTCACCGACTCCGATGCGCGGACGATGCTGGTGCGCATGCTGGTCTCGGCCGCCGATTCGGGGAAGGTCTTCGATCTGCGCTGTGAGGTGCGGGAGCGGCTCATCGGGTTCGTGCGCACGCGCTATCCGCTGTCGCTGCCGCGGGTGCGGGCCGATCTCTCGGGCGAGGTCCCCGCCGAGGTGCGCAGGCCCCTGGCCGATGGCGTGGAGCGCAAGCGTCCGGCCGCAGGGTAGCGCCCTCAGAAGCTGGAGAGCCGCTCGAAGAGGCGCACGCGCAGGCCGGCGCTGGTGTCGAGGGCCAGGCCGGCGGGGCCCGAGCCGTCGCGCTCGACGTACAGGTCGGTGGCGAAGACCAGCGCGAGCGGGCCGAGGAGATCGATGAGCACGCCCAGGTGGCCGCGCAGCGTGACCTGGGCGGTGGCGCCTCCTGCGAAGCCGTCGAGCGAGGAGTCGAGCTCGATGCGGCGGCCGCCGATGCGCGCCAGCTCCCACGGGGTGAGGGTGAGCTGCGCGTTGAGGCCGAGCAGCGTGCGGGGGCCGGCGTCGCCCAGCTCGCGGGCGAGGGCGGCGGCGAGCTTCACGCTGAGCGCGGGGGCCAAGGAGAAGCGCAGGCCGGTCGAGCCGCGCAGGAGCCAGCGGCGGTGCCCCTCGCCGTCGGTGGCCGCCGACTCCGACTCACCGTAGGCCTCGGCGTAGGGCTGCGGCCGGAACCAGCGCTGGACCCCGAACAGCTCGCGGGCGGTGAAGGTGCTGCGCAGGCCCTCGAAGTCGTCGCGCAAGGTGACCGCGCCCGTGTCCGGCGGCCGCGTGCGGGTCGAGCGGTAGCGCAGGGCCAGCTCGTTCTCCCAGAGCCAACGGCGCGTGTCGGCGGCGGCGCGCAGGTTCGCCTCGCCGCCGAGGGTGAGGCTGTCGATGCGCTGCAGCGGCGCGGTCTGGTAGCCGCCCGGGTTGGAGATGGAGGACGCCGCGAGCCGCGCGTCGAGGTCGGGCCGGAACGTCCACGCCACCGCGTCCACCGGATCGGGGACCGCGTCGCGCGGGTCGAGGATGGAGGAGCGCTCGAGCAGGCTGAGCAGGGCGCCGCGCAGCGAGGCGTCGTCGAGCGGGCGCCACTCGGGGCCTGCGGGCAGGGCCGCGTTCCCGCCCCGGGCGAGGAACCGCGAGGTGACCACCTGGTAGCGCGCGCGGGCCTCCAGCGGCCGCCCGGCGACCTGCTTGCCGGCCCTGTCGACGCCCAAGAGCAAGAGCTCTCGCGAGGCCGCGGTCGCTGCGCGCGCCTGGAGCCACTCGCCCGTCACCTGCGCGATCATGAGCGAGTCGTCGTAGGGCAGCGCGAGGTAGACGTCGCTGGCGGAGAGCGCGTCCGCCGAAGCCGGGCTGAAGTCCTCGTCGACGGCGCCGCGGTTGACGATGGCGACCTCGGCGTGCGCAGCGGCCCGCGCTGCGCCTGCAGCCAACTCGAGGAGCCCCGAGGCGTCGAGCGGCCGCGCCAGGTGTCCGCCGGGGAGGGTGCGCCCCCACACCGCGCAGTAGGCCGGGCCGAGGCGGGCGAGGAAGGAGGAGATGGCCTCGGGAGCGCCCGGGGCCTCGGGGAGCGGGCGCGCGAGCAGATCGGCCTCGCCGTCGGGCCCGGCGCGCACGCGCAGCTCGATGGCCTTCCCGGGCGGCGCGGCGGCGAGCGCGGGCCGCACCTCTGGCGTGCGCGCGAACAGCACCTGCCGTCCGGCGCGCGCGGCGAGCAGCACGTCCGGCCGTGCGTCGGCCGGCAGCGCGCGGGCGAGGCTCAGGGCATACGCGGCGGCGCCATCGTCACCGGGGCCATCGACGATCGCCACCACCAGCGTGGCGCCCAGCCCCCTCGCCTCGCGGGTGCCCCGCGCGATCGCCGCCGCCGGATCTTCCAGGCTCAGGCCCGCGCTCTCGGCCTCTCCGACGCGCGCCAGCGCATCGGCCCGCAGCACGCCCAGGAGCGCGACCCGCCCGGCGCCCTGCTCCCACAGCCACGGCCTCGTCTGCAGGGCAGCGCAGAGGTCGGCGGTCTTCGGCTCACAGCGCAGGTTGCCGGCCAGCACGGCGACGCCGCGATCGCGCAGGGCCTTCCACACGGCGAGGGCGGGAGGGCGCGCCCCCGCCAGGTCCGCGGTCGAGAGCGCGATGGCCGCGTAGCCGAGCCCGGACACCAGCGCCGCCAGGGCCGCCGGATCACGCTCGGCCGCGAAGCGCGCGACCCCGTTGATGGCGAGCAGGCCGCCGGTGTCGATGACGAGCGCCTCCTGCGCCGCCGCGCGCACCAGGGCCGGCGCGACGCGCTCCGAGAACGCGGACGTCTCGAGCGGCCGATCGGGCTCGCAGACCGGCGAGGCGATGCGGCCGTGCACCTCGGAGGTGAAGACGAGGCGCGTCTCTGCCTGCGCCGGCAGGCCGGCCAGCGCGAAGGCGGCGATGGCCTGGGCGAGGAGCGCTCTCTGGTTCACCGCCCGAACCTGGAGGCCGCGGACGGGTCGCGTCGTTGACGGCCGTCAAGGAGGCGCGCGATTGGACGCGCCAGGCGCTCGTCTCCTCGGTGCCCCTGCGGGTTTGGTGTAAGTCTGGGACCATGCGCAGCGTCCTCGTCCTCGGCGTGCAGGTGCGGCTGGCCGCGCTGACGCACGCCCTGTTGCTGGCAGCGCCGCTCGCCGCGCAGGACGCGGGCACGCCGGTGAGCCCTGCGGCCGTCGAGGCGCCTGCCGCCGCGGCGCCCTCGGATCCGCGCGCCGCCGAGGTCCACGCGCTCCTCGCCGGCACGCTCGAGGTGGGCGTCGAGCCGCGCTCGCTGTTCGACGTGCCGCTCGACGACGAGGCTGCGATCAAGGTGGAGGCCGCCCGCGTGCGCGCCCTGCTGCGCGCGGCAGAGGAAGCGGCCCGGCCCGCCAGGCCCCGGTCACGCCGCGGGAGCAAG
>JAFEBC010000254.1 GCA_018266095.1 Deltaproteobacteria bacterium | reverse complement strand
GGCCGCGCCTGCAGCAACTGCATCGCGCGGCGCAGCGAGCTTGTCCCCACGCGCGCCCCGCGCGGCAGGTTCGCGAACGTCTTCGCCCGCGGCGCGATCAGCGCGTCCCGCGGATCCGCCCGCGGCAAGAACGCGCTCAGCGAGCACCCCTCGGGCAGGTCGAACGGCACGTCCTTCGCCGAGTGCACCGCGAGGTCGGCGCGCCCCGACAAGAGCGCCTCCTCCAGCTCGCGCACGAAGAGCCCCTTGCCGCCCACCTCCGAGAGCTGCCGGTCGAGCACGCGGTCGCCCAGCGTCGAGAGGGGCACGAGCTCGCACGGCTGGCCCTTCGCGCGCAGCAGCGAGGCCACCGTCTCCGCCTGCCAGAGCGCGAGCGGGCTCTTGCGCGTGCACAGCCGCAGCGGCGCGATCATCTAGCCGCCCACCTTCGGCGTGTCCGCCTTGGCTGACGCTGGCTCCGGCGCCGCCTCGGGTGCGCCGCGCTCCGAGAGCTCGAACAGCTCAGCCACGGCCTCGGCCAGCGGCCCCTCGCCCGCCTCGGCCCGCAGCTTGGAGGTCGGCCCGTGCAGGAGCTTGTTCACGATCGCCTGGCCCATGGCCCGCACCGTCCGCGCCTGCCGGTCGTCGAGCGGCCCCAGCGCCGTCAGCGCCTTCTCCACCTCGGCGTCCGCGATGGCCTGCGCCCGCTGCCGCAGGCGCCCGAGCACGGGCACGCCCGATCGCTCGCGCAGCTCGGTGATGAGGGCCTTGAGCGCCTCGTCGATGATGCGCTCGGCCTTGTCGACCTCGCCCTGCCGTAGCTGGCGGTTCCCCTGCGCGGCGTCCTCCAGGTCGTCGAGATCGTACACGTAGACGTTCTCCAGCTCGTTCACGCGCGGCTCGACGTTGCGCGGCAGCGCGAGATCGATGAGGAACAGCGGCCGGAAGCGGCGCGCCTTGACGATGCGCTCCATCGCCTCGAAGGTGACGAGGGCCCGCGGCGCGCCGGTCGAGCAGATGCACACGTCGACCCGCTCGAGCAGCCGCGGCAGCTCCTCCAGGTTCGCGGGCACGCCCCCGACCTGATGCGCCAGCTCCGCCGCTCGCTGCGGGCTGCGGTTCACCACCAGGAGCTCGCTCGTCCCCAGCACCTTGAGCTCGCGGGCCGCCAGCTCGCCCATCTCGCCCGCGCCCAGGAGCAGCGCGGACCTCCCGCGCAGCTCGCCGAGCACCTTGCCCGCCAGCTCCACCGCCACCGACGACAGGCTCACCGAGCCGCGCGCGATCGCCGTCTCCGTGCGCACCCGCCGCGCCGCCTCGATCGCCCGCATCAACACGCGGTCGAGCAGCGGCCCCGCGGCCTCGTGCTTGCGCGCCAGCGCCGCGGCCTCGCGCACCTGCCCCAGGATCTGCGCCTCGCCCAGCGCCATCGAATCCAGGCTCGCCGCCACCCGCATCAGGTGCCGGAGCGCCTCATCGCCCTCGAACACGCGCGCGTGCGGCGCGGCCAGCGGCCCCAGCACGCGCACCAGATCGTCGCCCACGGCGCGGCTGTCGACGGCCGCCCACACCTCGAGGCGGTTGCACGTGGACAAGAGCACGGCCTCGCGCACGCCCGCGATCGCCTTGAGCTGCAAGAGCCGGCGCGGCACCTCCTCCTCGGGCACGGCGAGCTGCTCGCGCACCGAGATGGGCGCCTCGCGATGCGAGAGGCCGATGCAGAGCACCGCGCTCACGGCCGCTCCCCGAGGCTGACCGTCGCCGCTGGCGGCGCCTGCTCTTGCGAGAGCAACCCGGCGTAGCTCCCGACCAGGAAGACGAAGCCGATGACCACGAGCCACGACACGCGCCGCCCGCGCCAGCCCGCCACGAGCCGCGCCTGGATGAGCACCGCCAGGAGCCCCCACGCGAGGAGGGCGAACGCCTGCTTGGCCGCGAAGGGCAGCAGCGTCCCCGTCTGCGCGCGCGACACGAACGATCCGGTGGCGATGGTCAGCGAGAGGAAGATGAACCCCCACACCGCGAGCCGCCACCCGAGCCGATCGATGAGCTCCAGCGAGGGCAGGCGCGCGAGCAGCCACGTCGCCTGCTTCTTCTTGAGCCGCCGCTCCGACGCCAGGTAGACGACCGCCAGCACGAACGCGAGCGACACCGCCACCGAACCCGCGACCGCCGAGCCCACGTGCAGCGGCAAGAGGAACAAGTGCGCGATCCCGGGCGCCACCTCGCGCGCCTGCGTGGGCACGAGGTGCGCGGGGATCATCGCAGCCACAGTCAGCGGCGCCGCGAACGCGCCCGCGACCGGCACGCGGTACTTCCAATCGAGGAGCAGGTAGGCCGCCACCGTCGCCGCCGCGAGCAGAGAGAACAGGTGCCCCGCGGTCCACACGCGCGGCCCCGCCGACGCCAGCCACAGCGCCGGGAACGACCCGAGGTGCGCCACGAGCCCGCCGAGCAAGAGGTACCGCCCTGGGCCCACCAGCGCCTCGCGCGGCCGCACCAGCCACGTCAGGTACACCACCGCCGCGGCGATGTAGGCGAGCAGCGCGACGTGGACGAGGGCCGTGGCCATCTGACCTTCTCTGGGCCCGGCCTCGAGGCCCTGCTACTGCAGGTTCTCGAGCAGGAACTGGGCGAGCAGCTCCTTCTCTTCGGGCGGCTTCTCCTCGGCCTTGGCCGCCGGTGCCGCTGCTGCCTGTGCCTGAGCCGCTGGAGCCGCCGGCGCAGGCGCGGCAGCCACCGGGGCGAGCTTCGTCTTCGAGGGCGTCGGGGGCTGCGACACGGCCGCCGCGCGCCTGAGCGCGTTGGCGTCCGCGAGGAACCCTTGCTGCACCTGGTACGCGGAGTCGCCCAGGATCACCGACTCCATGTAGTGCTCGGCGCCCATCTGCTTG
>JAFEBC010000253.1 GCA_018266095.1 Deltaproteobacteria bacterium | reverse complement strand
GCGAACACGGTCTTCATGCAAGACAGTGTTTGCGGTTCGCTCCTGTACTCACGGAGCGGCGGCAGTTGGAGCGTCGAGCAGCTCAAGTCTTCGAGCGGTGTTGTCTATCTCAACAGCGACGCAGGAGCTGACGTTCCGGCGTTCGTCGACGCGCCCACCGCCTCTGTCCTCTATCGTCGACTCAATGGTCCTCCAAGTCCTACTTCGCCAACCGACCCGTCCCTCGTCATCGACAAGCTCACCAAGACCGGCTCGTTCTGGACCCGCACCATTCTCTACCAGAAGCCCGTCGCCGCCTTCACTCCCGGGCCCTTCTCTGGCTCAGGCGCCCTCCACAACCTCGCCTCCTGGGCCCGTGGGTCCCAAGCCGGTGAATTCCTCATCGCCGACCCGAACGAGTCCGTCCTCGGCCTCGTCCGCTTCGAATAGCGGCACACCCGCTTGCCTTGGCGCGCGCTCGGCGCTACAGAGCGCGCGCCATGTACAACCTCCTCATCTCCATCGCCGCAGGCTTGGTCGGGTTCCTCATCTTCCGCGTCGCCGGCCTGACCACCTGGCAGTCCATCCTGCCCGGCCTCGTCGCGCTCGTCGGGTCTTATTTCTACCTCGCGCGCCGCACCGGCAAGATCGTCGAGGAGATCTTCGCCCGCGTCGGCAAGGAGCTGCAGCAGCGCAAGCTGGACAAGGCCGTCGAGCTGCTCGAGGCCGCCCGTCCGCTGGGCAAGTGGCAGTTCCTCATGGAGGCCCAGCTCGACGCGCAGATCGGCATCCTGCTCTACGTGCAGAAGAAGTTCGACGAGGCCGAGCCGCACCTCGCCAAGGCCTACAAGAGCAAGGCCTTCGTCAAGATCGGCACGGCCAACGCCATGCTCGCCGCCCAGTTCTACCGCCGCAAGGAGTGGGCGAAGATGGAGGAGACCTTCGAGGGCGCCATCACCAACAACAAGGGCGACAGCCTCCTCTACGCCGTGTTCGCCTGGTGCCAGGACAAGCGCGGCGAGGCCAAGAAGTCCATCGAGGTCCTCACCCGCGGCGTGAAGGAGGTCCCGTCGGACGCCAAGCTCAAGACGCTCCTCGAGCGCGCGCAGAACGACAAGCGCCTCAAGCTCGATGCCTTCGGTGAGCAGTGGTACCAGTTCTGGCTGGAGAGCCCGCCGATGGTGCAGCAGGGCGGCTTCGGCGGCGGCGGCTTCGGCCTGCGCGGCATGCGCGGCGGCGGTCGGAGAATGCGGTAGGACACCTCTCGCGGAGCGAACATGGCCGACTTCACCATCGTCATCGGCAACAAGAACTACTCGTCGTGGTCCTTGCGCCCCTGGCTCGTCCTCAAGCAGACCGGCGCCGCCTTCGACGAGGTCGTCGTCCCGCTCGACATGCCGGACACCGCGCAGAACATCCTGCGCCACTCGCCCTCGGGCCGCGTGCCCGCGCTCAAGCACAACGGCATCACAGTGTGGGACTCGCTCGCCATCGCCGAGTACCTGCACGAGCTCTTCCCCGACCGCGGCCTCTGGCCCACGGAGCGCGCCGCCCGCGCCCACGCGCGCTCCATCAGCGCCGAGATGCACAGCGGCTTCTCCGCCCTGCGCACGCACCACCCCATGCGCATCCGCACCATCGAGGCCCCGCGCGACCTGCGCCCCGACGTCGAGCAGGACCTCAAGCGCATCAACACCATCTGGACCGACTGCCGCCGCACCTTCGGCAAGACTGGCGGACCGTTCCTCTTCGGCGGCTTCACCATCGCCGACGCCATGTTCGCGCCCGTCGTCACGCGCCTGCGCAGCTACAGCATCGGCTTCACCGGCCCCGCGGGCGAGTACGCCGACGCGCTCTGGGACCACCCGCACCTGCGCGAGTGGGTCGCCGCCGCCAAGGCCGAGACCTACGCCGCGCCCATCCACGAGAAGTGGCCGCCAATCGCAGGTTGACGTCGCGCGCGCTCGGATCTACAGACATCCGCGCGCGGCACCCGCTGGCCCTCTGGCGGAACTGGCAGACGCAGTGGACTCAAAATCCACCGATCCTTGGATCGTCCCGGTTCGATTCCGGGGAGGGCCACCATCCACTCAGTATACGCAGGCGCCTGACCGAGCCAACCCGGCGCGGTCACGGCACTTTTGACGCATCGCGCGATTGCGATTCATTTGCGCGAGCCATGCCTGCCCCCTACAGTGCCCGCGCCGCTGCACCCCCTTTTTCGCAAGAGGCGCCCGCGTGCCCCACAGCAAAGAGACGCAGCTCGAACTGCTCGAGCGCATGCTCCTCCTCCGCCGCTTCGAAGAGCGCGCCGGCCAGCAATACGGCCTCGGCAAGATCGGCGGCTTCTGTCACCTCTACATCGGCCAGGAGGCCGTCGCCGTCGGCGCCCTCACGGCCCTGCGCAAGGACGACCACGCGCTCTCCGGCTACCGCGAGCACGGCCACGCCTTGGCCCGCGGCACCGACCCCGGCGCCGTCATGGCCGAGCTCTTCGGCAAGAGCAACGGCACCACGCTCGGCAAGGGCGGCTCGATGCACATCTTCGACAGCGAGCGCGGCTTCCACGGCGGCTACGGCATCGTCGGCGGCCAGATCCCGCTCGGCGCCGGCATGGCCTGGGCCACCAAGCTCAAGGGCCAGGACTCTGTCACCGTCTGCTTCTTCGGCGACGCCGCCATCAACCAGGGCGTCTGGCACGAGGTCGCCAACATGGCCGAGCTCTGGGGCCTCCCCGTCATCTTCGTCTGCGAGAACAACAAGTACGGCATGGGCACCGAAGTGAGCCGCGCCGCCGCCGTGCCCGACGTCTACAAGCGCGCCAGCGCCTACGACATGCACGGCGAGAAGGTCGACGGCATGGACGTCCTCGCCGTCCGCGACGCCATGGACCGGCTCGTCTTGCGCGCCCGCACCACCATGAAGCCCGCGCTGCTCGAGGCCGCCTGCTACCGCTACCGCGGCCACTCCATGGCCGACCCCGCCACCTACCGCACCAAGGAAGAGCTCGAGGAGTACAAGAAGAAGGACCCCATCGAGCGCCTCAAGACCTCCATGACCGCCGCGGGCCAGCTCGACGAGGCCGCCGTGAAGGCCCTCGAGGCCAAGATCAAGGCCCAGGTCGACGCCGCCGTGAAGTTCGCCGAGGGCGGCACCGCGCCCGAGCTGCACGAGCGCTTCACCCACGTCTACGCCGGCATCGAGCAGTACCAGGGCGAGGGCTTGAAGCTCGACGACTTCATCGACCCGCACCACGTCCACATCCCCACAGGCAAGGCGCCTCCGACGGCAGGGGAGGCTTGAGCGGGGTGATGAACTTCGCCTCGGTCGCTGGGAAAGGGAAAACTCCATGAACGTACGAACGCATTCGAACCGAACGATGAGCGGCGCAATCCTGCGTCATTCCTCGTTGGCGTACTGTTCAGTACGCCGCCTCGTCATTCCTTGTCTTGCTTGCTCCTCATTCGCCCAGCTCGGTCGGCGAAATTCATCACCCCGCTAACCATGGCCCTCCTTTCATACCGCGACGCCCTCAACCAGGCGCTCCACGAAGAGTTCGCCCGCGACGACAAGGTCATCCTCCTCGGCGAGGAGGTCGCGCAGTACCAGGGCGCCTTCAAGGTCTCCGCCGGCCTCTTGCAGAAGTTCGGCGAGAAGCGCGTCATCGACACGCCCATCAGCGAGGCCGGCTTCGTCGGCATGGCCATCGGCGCCGCCTGCCTCGGCATCAAGCCCATCGCCGAGGTGATGACGTTCAACTTCGCCATCCTGGCGCTCGACCAGATGATCAACAACGCCGCCAAGATGCTCTCCATGAGCGGCGGCCAGCTCTCGGTCCCCCTGGTCCTGCGCGGCCCCGGCGGCGCCGCCCACCAGCTCGCGAGCCAGCACAGCCAGGCCCTCGAATCGCAGTACGCCATGATCCCGGGCCTGAAGGTCGTCCTCCCCGCCACCCCCGCCGACGCCAAGGGCCTCCTCAAGTCCGCGATCCGAGACCCGAATCCGGTCGTCTTTATCGAGGGCGAGGCCCTCTATCCCACCAAGGGCGAGGTCCCCGACGGCGAGTACGTCATCCCCATCGGCAAGGCCGACATCAAGCGCGCCGGCAAGGACGTCACGCTCATCGCCTGGTCGCGCATGACGCTCGTGACCCTCGAGGCCGCCAGGCTCCTCGAGGCCGAAGGCATCGACGCCGAAGTCGTCGACCTGCGCACCGTCCGCCCCGTCGACCGCGAGGCCATCCTCACCAGCGTCCGCAAGACCAACCGCGCCGTCGTCATCGAAGAGGCCTGGCCCTGGGCCACAGTCGGCGCCAGCATCGTCGACCTCATCCAGCGCGAGGCCTTCGACGACCTGGACGCGCCCGTCCTCAAGCTCAACGGCGTCGACGCGCCGATGCCCTACGCCAAGAACCTCGAGCACGCGATGCTGCCGAACCCGGACGCCATCGCCGTGGCCGCGAAAAAAGTCCTGTATCGGTAAGCGTTTGAGAAGGTGTCAGAGATTTTTCGCAACGAGCACGCCGAAGGTGTCAGACGATTTTTCGCAACGAGCACGCCCAACAGGTCTCAGACGATTTCACGACAAGTCTCAGACGATTTTCCGCAAGCGAGATCCTCAATGCCCACGCCGATCGTGATGCCCAAGCTGGCCGATGACATGCGCGAGGGAAAGATCCTCTCCTGGAAGAAGAAGGAGGGCGACCCCGTCGAATCTGGCGAGGTCATCGCCGAGGTCGAGACCGACAAGGCGAACCTCGACGTCG
>JAFEBC010000252.1 GCA_018266095.1 Deltaproteobacteria bacterium | reverse complement strand
TGCAGAAAGCCCTCGACGCCGCGCTCCTGGACACGCTGGCGGCGCTCTGCCCGGAGCAGACGTTCACGCTCGACGACGAGCTGCTGCGCGCCGCGCAGGCCTACTGCGACGCCAACGCGCTGGGGCGCACGAACTTCGACTCGATGTCCCTGCTCTTCTACGCGGGCCGCGAGGCGCCGTATCCGGGTCCGCAGGGGAGCGTCTCGATGGTGGACTCCCTGGCGATGGCCGATCGCGCCGTGGGCGACATCGTCCCGCGCGGCTGCAAGTTCGATCGCGTGGCGGTGGCGGCGCGCCGCATCTCCGCGCAGCGCACCGTGGTGGCGGTGCTCGCGGCCCAGCGTCACGCCATCGCCGAGCCCCTGCCGACGCAGGTGCCGGAGCAGACCACGCTCAAGCTCGAGGGCCGCCTGCTCGACACGGTCCGCGATCCCAAGCTCTTCCACGCGCGGCCCGACGGCACCGTGGTGCAGACGAAGCTGCCCGCTTCGCCAGACGGCTCGTTCTCGGTGCAGGTGGGCGTGGCCGAGCCGGGCGAGCACAGCCTGGAGCTCCTGGTGACGGGCCCCGCTGGCCCCGAGCTCGCGCTCTTGCGGCGCGTGTTCGTGGGCGTCCCGCCGGGCGACGCGCCTCCCGTCCTGGCGCTCAGCGGCGACCCGCTCGAGCAGATCGCGACGATGATCAACCGGCTGCGCAGGGCGCACGGGCTCAACACGCTCCAGCGCGACAAGGCGCTCGACGCCATCGCGCTCGGGCACAGCACCCTGATGGCGCAGACGCGGACCTTCGCGCACATCCTGGCGGCGGACGGCGATCCCATGCAGCGGCTCGACCGCGCCGGCTACGCGAACACCTCCGTGGGCGAGAACCTGGGCATGGGCGCCGACGCGCTCATCGCGCACCAGGGCATCGAAGGCTCACCCGCGCACCTCGCGAACCTGCTGGATCCGCGGCACCGGCGGCTGGGGCTGGGCGCGGTGCCGGGCGTCGCGCCCGAGGGGATCCCGACCGTCTATCTGACCGAGGTGATGGCCGCGCCGGTCATCGTGGAGAAGGACGCCGCCGGCGAGGTCTTCAAGGTGATTCAGGCCGAGCGCGCCGCCCACGGGCTGCAGCCCCTCATCCGCGACCCGCGGCTCGATCGCCTGGCGGCCGACGAGATCGCGCGCTGCGCCAGGGAGGGCACCTCCAACCGCGTGCCGACGAAGTTCACCGAGCGGGTGATGGACGCGCTGGCCGAGGTGCGCTCGGTGACGGCAGAGATCGCCGTCGCCGGATCGCCCGACGAGTACAAGGGCATGCCCAACGAGCTGAACCCTGGCTGGACCTGGGCCGGCGTCGGAGCGGTGTACGCGTCGACGCCGAAGTACGGACCGGGACGGCTGTGGATGCTCATCATCTACGCCCGGTGAGGGCGCAGACGGCCGCTCTACGCCGACTTGCGCTGCGTGGCGAACGCCTCGATCGAGTTCTCGGGCGACACCTGCGTCAGCGGGTAGTTGGGGCAGCGCACGCAGGTGAAGCTGTTCCAGCCCTTCTTGACGGCCTCGTTCAGGCACTCGTCGTAGTGGGGGCAGAACAGGTTGCGGTGCGACTCCACGCTGAGCTTGCGGCTGCCCTCGAGGTTGATGGGCGTGTTGAGCTCAGTCGGGACGGGCTTGGAAAGGTTGAGCGACATTCGGTGTTTCCCCGCTAGATGCAGTTCACCCTTGCAATGGGGGCCGCGTATAACAGAGCGGGAAAAAAGGATCCAGTCAGGCACATGACGGGTCCCGGCTCGATTTCGCTGCGGTGGGCGGTGCGACGGTCGCCAAGAGCCGGTGCCAAAGGAAACGCTTGCGCGCGAACGTCTTGAAGATGTTGCGGTTTCAAGGATTTCGACCGGGGGCCTGCCTGACGGTGGCGGCGGCCCTCGCGCTGGGCCCGGCGTGGGCAGGTGAGATTCCGCAAGGAGATCCCTGGGGGCCGTCCGCGGCCTTGCTGGCGCAGGGGAAGTACGCCGAGGCGGCGGCCCAGGCGCACCAGGGCGCTCAGGGGTGCGCGGGGCCCGTGTGCGGGAAGTTCGCGCTCATCGAGGGGCGCGCGCGGTTCGCGCTGCACGATCTCGCGGGCGCGGCGGCGGCGGCGCACCTCGCGCGCGGCAACGCGGGGCCGCTGGAGGCGCACGCGGCGCTGCTCGAGGGCGAAGCGCTGCTCGTGGGCGGGCGCACCAAGGAGTCCATGCCGCCGCTGCGCGACGCCGTGCGCCTCGATGGCGAGGGGCCGGTGGGCACGAAGGCGGCGGGCCTGCTCGCCGACGCGCTCATGGAGGACGGCGACCCGGCGGCTGCGTGGTCGCAGGCGGAGGTCCTCTTGCGGCGCAGCGGGGCCACCTCGCCGCTTCGTCCCCAGCTCTTGTGGCTGCAGGCGCGCGCGCGGGTGCGGCTGGCCGAGCAGATGGTGCCGGGGCCGGCCCGGCAGGCGGGGGCGCAGGAGGCGCTGCAGGCGGTGCTGCGCTTCTGGCGCGAGGCGCCCGATCACCCTGCGCAGGCCGAGGTGCAGCCGCTGTTCGTCAGGCTCTCGGCCTTGCTGGGCGCGGACATCCCGCCGCCGACCGGGCGCGATCACCAGCAGCGGGCGCAGCGGTGTCTGCTCGCGGGGCTCCCGCACGAGGCCGTCTCGGAGGCGCGGGCGGCGCACGCCTCGCTGACCGGAGAGGAGAAGCTCGAGGCCGCGCTCCTGTATGCGCGGGCGCTCGCCGCCGATGGACGGCGCGCGGAGGCCGGGCCGATGCTCACCGAGGCGTTCTCCTCGAAGCAGGTGCCGATCCTCGCCGCGGCGGGGCTCCTGCTCGCGCGCGGCCAGGCCCGCGTGGGCCACGACGCCGAGGCCATCCGCACGCTCGACGCGCTGGCCAGGCGGGCGCCACAGACCAGCGAGGCCGACGAGGGCGCGTTCCTGGCCGCGCGGCTCCTGGTCGACGCAGGGAAGCTACCCGAGGCGCGCAAGCGGCTGCTCGCGCTCGCAAGCAAGCACGGCCCCTCCGCGGCCGACGCTCGATGGACGCTCGCGTGGATGTCGTTCGCGGGCAAGAAGCCGGACGCGGCCGAGCGCTTCGCGGCCTACACCGCGGGCGCCGACGACGACGAGGGCCGCGCGCGCGGCGAGTACTGGCAGGGTCGCGCAGGGAGGCCGTCGGAGGCGCGCGGGCACTTCCAGCGGGCGCTGCAGCTCGATCCGCTCGGCTACACGGGCGTGCTGGCGCGCGCCGCGCTCGATCCGTCGGTGCCGCCCGAGGTCGCGTTTCCACCCGCTGCCGCAAAGGCCATCGAGCTCCCCGCCGCCCTCTCGCTGGCGACGGAGCTCTTGTCGATCGGCTGGCACGCCGAGTCCGCGAACGAGACCGATCGGTACGCGCAGGCCCATCGCGGCAGGCCGCAGGAGCTCTTGCCCGCGCTGGCGCTGTGGCAGCGCGCGGGGCGCTTCGACCGCTCGGTGAACCTCGCGCAGCAGCTCCTCATCGGCCGGCCGCCGCCGCTGGAGTTCCGCTCGCCGGAGCGCGCGCCCAAGGGCGCCGAGGATCCCACGGGCCGCCTCCTGCTGGAGTTCGCGCACCCGGCCGCGTTCGCGGACGCCGTGGGCCACAGCGCCAAGCGCCTCGGGATCGATCCGTACCTCCTCCTGTCCGTCGCGCGGCGCGAGAGCGTGTTCAAGGCCGACGCGCGCTCGGCGGCGGGCGCGGTGGGACTCGTGCAGCTCCTCCCGGTGACCGCCCGGCGCGCGGCGCAGGTGCTGGGCCGGCCCGAGCTGGAGGACTCTGATCTGACCGATCCTGCTGTCGCGCTCGACCTGGGCGCCTGGTATCTGGCGGAGCTCCTGGGCCGCTTCGGCGACGCGACCGCCGCGCTCGCCGCCTACAACGCGGGCCCCAAGGTCGCCGGCGCGTGGGTCAGCAAGGGCCGCGGCCGCGCCACCGACGAGTGGGTCGAGGAGATCCCGTACAAGGAGACGCGCCACTACGTGAAGGCCGTCATCGGCGCGTGGAGCACGTACCGCATCCTCGCCGGCGGCCGGCCGCCGAAGCTCGCGGCGACCGTGGGGGAGTCGAGGGAGGGCGCGGAGTTCTGAAGCGCGGTCGACGTCCGCGTCGCGCTCGGCGCCGATCGAGCGCTGCGGTCAACCCAGCTCGCCATTCGACCGGCCCGCATTCGCTGCTACAACGCCTCGATGCGCCTGAACTCGACCCTGCTCATCGCCCTCGCGGCGGTCCTCTCCGCCTGCCAGACGGCGCGGCCGATCCTGGTCTCGCCCGCGCGGCCGGGCCCTTCGCCCGCGAGCGTGATCACCAACGTGCGCGTGTTCGACGGCCTCCACGACGCGCTCTCGGCTCCCTCGAATGTCTACCTCCGCGACGGGCGCATCGAAGCCATCGACCCCGCTGCGACGGCGCTGCGAGAGGGCCACGCGGGCGTGTCCGGCGAGGGCGCGACGCTCCTGCCGGGCCTCATCGATCTGCACGTCCACCTGGGCGGCGGCGACGGCGGGCCGCCCTGGGATTCGGACGTGCCCAACGTGGACGCGCAGAGCGCTGCGCTCGTGTACGCGGGCGTGACGACGATCCTCTCGGCCATGCGCGACACCGACGGGCCGGCGCTCATCGCGCGCATCCAGGCGGGAGAGCTCGCAGGCCCGCGCATCTTCGTCACCTCGCGCGGCATGACCGCGCCCGGCGGGCACCCGGTGGCGTTCTACAAGGCGCTCCTGCCGTGGCCCGTGAGCCGCATCATCATCGCGCAGCGCGTGCGCCAGCTCGCGACGCCCGAGGAGGCCCGCGCGGCCGTCGACGACGAGGTCGCGCAGGGCGCGCAGTTCATCAAGGCGCTCTACGACGCCATCCCGCCGGGTGCGCCCCACCTCGCGCTGCCGGTGCTGAAGGCGCTGGCCGAGGAGTCGAAGGCCAAGGGCGCGCGGCTCATCGTGCACGTCGGCCGCCCCGAGGACGCCGTCGAGGCCGCAGAGGCGGGCGCGTCGCTCCTCATGCACACGCCCTTCGAGGGCAAGCTCACCGACGAGCAGGTCGCGCGCATCGTCACCACGCACGTCCCGCTGGTGACCACCTCGCGCATCCCCGACGCGCTCAGCGAAGGCCTCTCGGGCGCCCCCAAGCTCTCGCCCTTGGAGCTCGAGGTCATGCCCCCCAAGCTGCTCGAGAGCTACGCCAAGAAGCCCAAGGACTACGTCGTCCCCGGCTTCCCGCCCGAGTACGTGAACGGCCTCGTGCAGGATCGCGAAGACCTCGCCGAGAACCTGCGCAAGCTCGACGCCGCCGGCGCCGTCCTGCTCACCGGCACCGACTCAGGCCTGCCCCTCGTGCTCCACGGCGCCGCCCTGCACCGCGAACTCCAGCGCCTCGTCGAGGTCGGCTTCACCCCCGCCCACGTCTTGCAGATGGCCACCTCGAAGCCCGCGCGCCTGCTCGACCCGCGGGCCGACTTCGGCACCATCGAGCCCGGCAAGCGCGCCGACCTCGTCCTCGTGCAGGGAGATCCGCTCGCAGACATCCACAACACCGAGCACATCGTCGCGGTGTGGAAGGACGGCGTGCGGCTGGAGCGGAAACAGCAGAATCACTGAGCCGACGGACCATACCCCACCGGTCCCCCCGAGCGGGCGCGTGGGCTCGCGGCGGCCAGTGACCTTCGACCGCCCAGCCTGGGCGCACCCCCAAGCGGCCCCAGAGCGGGCCCGGGGCGCGGGGATGGATTGCGCCCGACTGAGGCGCGGCACATCAAGGCGTGGTCCGGAGCTCCCAGCACCTCGCGGATGCGAGGTGCCGGTCGTGCCGCAGGCCTCCCGGAGGGCGCAACCATCCCCACGCCCCGGGACCGCGGAGAGGTCAGCCAAGAGGGAGGTGAAGACTAAGGCGACCCGCGATTGATCATCTTGCAAGCGGTGATCGCCCACACCCCGCTCTTCTGCTTCGCGAACGCGCACTGCGGCTGCATCCCGTACGCGACCGTGGTGATGGTCATGACGCCCTTCTTCATCTTCGGCGCCTCGGCCGGCGTCGCGTCGCGGCTGTCGTCGGGCGCGCCCCAGTGCATGAGCTTGTACATGTTGGCCGGCTGCTGGAAGAGCTTGGCGGCGTCCGCGCGCTTCATCGGCTTGCCGAACATGACGGCCGCGCCCGGCTCAGGGAAGAGCGCGAGGAGCTTGTTCGGCTGCGTGTTGATCATCGCCTCGGTGAAGAGCTGCGCGGCGACCTTCGGGTCCTTGGGCGGCGCGACGGGCGCGGTGCCCGGCGAGGCATCAGCGCGGGCGGCGAGCGGCGAGAGGCAGAGGGCGAGCGTGAGGGCGGTCAGGGTGTGCGTGCGGGTCATGGGTGCGACCTTTGTCTGATGAGGTGAAGTCTGTCAACCATCGACGAGTGAGAGCTGCGCGGGCTTGGGCGCGGGGGCCGACGAGGTGAGCTGCGCCAGGATCTCGGCGCCGTGCTGCTCGAGGCGGAAGGCGTCCATGCCCTCGACCTGGCCCAGCGCCTCCAGCGTGCGAGGGTCGGCCTTGGCGATGCCCATCAGCACCGTGTTGGGCGTGATCACCTGCACCTCGACCTTGCGCGCCTCGGCCTTGGCCTTGCGCCACGCGCGCAACCGCTCGTAGCGCTCCTCGATCTCGGGCGACGGCTTCTGGCCGCGCTTGTCGTTGCCGGGCTGGCGCAGCTTGTTCACCGGCGGCGCCGCGAGCCCGCGCTGGATGCCCTCGAGCAGCATCGGGCCGGTCTTCTCGAGCGGCCGCGGCGACGCGCCCGGGATGCCCTGGAGCTGCGACAATTCCTTGGGCAGCCGCCGCGCGACCTCGGCGAGGAAGAGATCGCTCAGCACCTTGAACGGCGGCCGGTCGAGATCGCGGGCCCGGTTGTCG
>JAFEBC010000251.1 GCA_018266095.1 Deltaproteobacteria bacterium | reverse complement strand
GGGCGCGTCGGGGGTGGTGCAGGTCGGCAACGGGGTGCAGGCCGTGTTCGGGCCGCTCTCGGAGAACCTGAAGACGGAGATGGAGGAGTACCTCGCGCGCACGCGCAGCGAGGACGACGCGCCGATCGCCGTCACGCCCAACGCAGCGTCGACCGCGAAGGCCGCCACGAGCGGCGCGGAGGCGAAAGCAGAGACCACTCCCGAGAAGTGGGCGCTCGAGGCCGCGGGCCCGCTCTCGCGAGCGCTCGGTGGCCGCGCGAATCTGAAGTCTCTCGACGCCGTCGCGCTGACGAGACTGCGCGTGGAGTTCGCCGACCAGACCAAGTTCGACGAGGGCGCCGCGAGGCAGGCGGGCGTGCTCGGCGTGATGCAGGCCGCGCCAGGCGTGCTCCATCTCATCGTGGGCGAGCGCGCCGGCCAGCTCGCGACGGCGCTGAAGGCGATCTGACCTGGCGCCCTACCCGCGCTTCACGAGCCCCTGCGCCGCGATCACGCTGGCCACCGCCGCGCGCAGCTCCCACCCGCGAAACGGCTTCTCCAAGATCGGCCGCAGCGCGCGGTTCAAGAACTCCTGCGCCGCCGGCGTGAACGCGCCGCCCGAGAGGAAGACCACGCGCTGCGCCTGCTCCGGGTGCCACTCGAGCAAGGTCTCGTAGAGGTCCATGCCGGTGACCTCCGGCATCATCAGGTCACAGATGATGGCGTCGTAACGCAGGCCCGCGCGCAGCTTCTCCAGCGCTGCCTGGCCGCTGCCCACGGCCTCCACCTCGTGCTGCGCCGACAGCGTGCGCGACGCCGCCGAGAGGATGAGCGGCTCGTCGTCGACGATGAGCACGCGGCCGCGCGGGACCTCGGGCTCGCTCGACGGCTCGGGCTCGGGCACCAGCACCTTCACCGGCGCGGGAGGCGGGCGCTCGGCCCAGGTGTCCTCGGGCGCGGGAGGCAGCGAGACGCGGAAGGTGCTCCCCTTCCCTTCGGCGCTCTCGACCGTGATGTCGCCCTCGAGCCCCGTGATGATCGAGCGCGAGATGGCGAGCGACAGGCCCGTGCCGCCGCCCGCGGCCTTGGTGGTGAAGAAGGGCTCGAAGAGGTGGCCCTGCACCTCTTGCGTCATGCCCGCGCCGGTGTCGCTGATGGAGATGACCACGCGGCCGCGCTCGTCGGGGCGGATGTCGATGCCGATGGTGTTGCGCGTGGCGTCGCCGGTGGGGATGGCCTGGGCCGCGTTCACGAGCAGGCCCAGGAACACCTGCGCCAGGCGGCTCTCGTTGGCGCGCACGCGCGGCACGTCCACGTAGCTCTTCGAGAGCGTGGCCCGGTGGCGGATCTCGTTCCACGCCAGCGCCAGCGCGGTGTCCACCACGTGCCGCACGTCCAGCGCCAGCGCGTGGCTGTCCTCGTCGGCGCGCGCGAAGGTCTTCAGATCGCGCACGATGCGCCGCACCCGCTCAGCCCCGCCCTCGGCCTCGCGCAGGGCCCGCGCCGCGTCCGCCAGGAGCTCTCGCGCCGCCTCCTCGCTGCCGGGCGAGATGGGCTTGACCGCCAGCGCCTCGACGAGCTGCAGCGCGCGCTGCTGGCTCGACATCATGTACGTGAGCGGGTTGTTGATCTCGTGCGCCACGCCCGCCGCGAGCTGGCCCACGCTGGCGAGCCGGTCGGCCACCATCAGCCGCCTCTCCAGCTTGCGCCGCTCGGTCACGTCCATCATCGCGCCGATCATGCGCTCGGGCTTGCCGCTCGCGTCGCGCTGGAAGATGCCGCGATCGAACACCTGCGCGTACGTGCCGTCGCCCTTGCGGAACTGGTACTCGCTGCTCCACATCGGCTTGCCCGGCGCCATCGCCGCCTCGAGCGACAACAGCACGCGCTCGCGCTCGTCCGGGTGGAGCTGCTCGGCCCACCACTCGAACGTGGGCGCCTCGATGGTGTGCCCGAAGAGCTTGGAGATGCCGGGCCCGAAGCTCAGGCGGTTCGACTCGAGATCCCAGTCGTAGACGGCGTCGCTCGTGACCTTGGCGACGATCTCGTAGCGCTCGGTGGCCTCCTTGAGCCGCTGCGTCTGATCGCGGAGCTGCGCCTCGGTGAGCTTCTTGCTCTCCAACTCGCGCTGCAGCCGCGCCACGGCCTCGGAGAGATCCGTGGGAGCACCCGGGGGCGCGTCGGGGTCGGGCGGCGGCACGGAAGTGTTAGAGCAAAAACAGTCGCGTTCCTCAAGTTTCGTCGACGGCCGAGCCACGCTCGACGGGTGCAACGTTGCAGCGGCTACACACGGTGGAACTTGGTGAGCCCGCCCTGCGCCACCGGCGTGAGCACGATCTCGCCGATGTTCACGTGCGCGGGCCGCGTGCACGCCCAGAGCACGCAGTCGGCGATGTCGTCGGCCACCAGCGGCTCGTAGCCCTGGTACACGGCCTTGGCCTTCTGCTCGTCTCCCATGCGCACCACCGAGAACTCGGTCTCCACGCTGCCCGGCGCGATCTCGGTGAGCCGCACGTTCGTCCCCGAGAGCTCGAGCCGCAGCGTCTGCGACACCGCGCGCACCGCGTGCTTGGTGGCGCAGTAGACCGACCCGCCCTCGTACACGCCGTGCCCCGCCAGCGAACCCAGGTGCACGATGTGGCCCTTCTTGCGCGCAGCGAGTCCTGGCACGAACGCGCGCGCCACGCGCAGAAAGCCCGTG
>JAFEBC010000250.1 GCA_018266095.1 Deltaproteobacteria bacterium | reverse complement strand
CTGTGAAGCAGTTGCTGTTGCAGTTCTGCGCTCGAACGATGGGGCCTAGCTCCGCTTGCGCAGCAGCATCTCGCGCGTGATCTCCAGCACCACCTCGCCCTTCTGATTGCGCCCGTGCAGCAGCATCTTCACCACGCCGCACGAGCCCGGCCCCGCGCCCGGCGCGCCGCAGGTGTTGATGCGCGGGTCCGTGTCGCTCTTCGCCAGCACCGTCGTCTCGGCGAACAGCGTGTCGCCCGCGAACACCGGGTTCAAGTGCCGGCCCTCGTCGTACGAGAGGTGCATCAGCGCGTTCTCCTCGCACTCCTCGCTCGCGAGGCCGCACACGAACGCGAAGACGATGCCGCCGTACACCACGCGCCGCCCGCCGAAGTAGGTCTTCGGATCCGCGTCCACCATCGCCTGGTTGAAGTGCAGTTGCGCCGTGTTGAGCACGATGTTCGTCCACGCCATGTGCTCGTCCGACACGGTGCGGCCGCGGCCGTGCACGATGACGTCGCCGACGTGGAAGTCCTCGTAGAAGTTGTCGCCGCGGGTCAGGATCTTGGTGTCCATCGGGTCATGTCTCCAGGAGCCGCTTGGCGATGACCTCGTACTGGATCTCGCTCGTACCTTCGAAGATCTTGAACACGCGGGCGTCGCGCCAGAAGCGCTGCGCGGGGAACTCGCGCGAGTAGCCGTAGCCGCCGAAGATCTGCATCGCTTCGCTCGTGACGTGCTCGGCCATCTCGGCGCAGAAGGCCTTGGCCATGCCGGCCTCGAGGTCACAGCGCTTGCCCGTGTCCTTCATCCGCGCCGAGTGGTACGTGAGCTGGCGGCCGGCCTCGATCTGCGTGGCCATGTGCGCGAGCTTGTGGCCGATGACCTGGAAGTCCGCGATGGGCTTGCCGAACTGCGTGCGCTCCTGCGCGTACTTGAGCGCCGCGTCGAACGCGCCCTGCGCCACGCCCACCGCGCGCGCGGCCGTCTGGATGCGCGCGATCTCGTACGTGGACATGAGCTGATAGAAGCCCTTGCCCTCGACGCCGCCGAGCAGGTTCTCCGCGGGCGCCGTGTATCCGTCGAACTGCAGCGAGTACGAGTGCATCCCCTTGTAGCCAATCGTCGGGATCGGGCTCCCCGCGAGCTGCGGCGGGTGGAACGCGTCGCCCGGCGTCTTCGGGATGAGGAGCAGCGAGAGGCGGTTGTGCTTCTTGGGCGCCTCCGGATTCGTCACGACAGTCGTGCACAGCACATGCGCTTGATTCGCCCACGTGCACCACGTCTTCTCGCCGCGGACCTCGTACACGTCACCCCTGCGCACCGCGCGGCACTTGATGCCCGCCGAGTCGCTCCCCGCGTCGGGCTCGGTGAACGCCGCCGCCGCCAGGATCTCGCCCGTGCACAGGCCCGGGAGCCACTTCCTCTTCTGCTCCTCGGTGCCGTTCGCCTGCACGAGCGACGCCGTGATGATCATGCGCGTCATCACGCTGCCCACCGACAGCCAGGCGCGCGACAGCTCCTCGGCCACGATGGCCATCGAGAGCGTGTCGAGGCCCGACCCGCCGTACTCCGGCGAGAAGATGAGCCCGAAGTAGCCGAGCTCGGACATCTTCTTCACCAGCGCCATCGGGATCTCGGCGCCCTTGTTGTCCAACTCGGCCGCGATCGGCACCACCTCGCGGTTGGCGAAGTCGCGCACGCTCTCGCGGATCTGCACGTGCTCGTCGGACATGCCGGCGCTGGCGTTCGCGGTGCTCATCTACGCTCCCTCGGGCTTGGGCGTGAGCGGCAAGGGCCCGCCCGGCGCAGTCGCCGGCTCCTTGTAGAAGTGCGAGCGCTTCTTCACGAGGATGCGCCGCTCGTACATGCACACCGTCTCGCCGCGCTGGTTCCGCCCCGTGGTGCGCACGTGGACGATGCCGCGATCGGGCTTGCTCCCGCTCTCGCGCTTGTCGAGCACCTCCGACGACGAGGTCAGCGTGTCGCCCGGATAGACGCTCTTGGGGAACACCAGGTTCCAGTAGCCCAGGTGCGCCAGCGCCTGCTCGGAGAGGTCCTCGACGCTCATGCCGAAGATGACGTTCATGACGAACAACGGGTGCGCCGGCGTGGCCCGGTGGCCGTGGGCGCGCGCGTACTCGTCGTTGAAGTGCAGCGGCGCCATGTTCATCGTCCAGGTCGCGAACAGCTTGCACTCGCCGTCCGACAACGTGCGGCCCCAGTGATGTTGGAAGACCTGGCCGACCTCGAAGTCCTCCAGATACCGGCCTCGTTCGATCACGCGCCTCGCCATGCGGGGACGAAACGGCATCGGGGGCCGTGGGTCAAGGGCAACTGCAAAAGCTCCAACGCGGAGGCACGGAGGTTTTGTTTCGGCGCGGCGGTCCTCGGAGGTGACACGGAACCTTCGATCCGAGTTGATCCAAAGAAGAGCCAGCCGATGCGCAGGCGCCCTTCAGGGCTGCCCCATCATGCCGATGTCTCAATCAGTACCCGGGTCGTCATTTCCCTGACGCATGTAGGTCGATGTCATACCCATTCGAGACCTTTGGCGTGGTTTTCAACACTCTGGAGCGAGGGTTTTTCCCTAGATCGTCGAGCCTCTGACAAGAAATCCGCAGTTTGAACAAAAGTACAGTGGGGTCCAAAGTTGCATCTGTGTCGTGAGTCAGGCTTAGTTTTGCGTGAGACCCGTCACACCCGGGGGGGAACCGGAGTGCGATGCGAATCCTGGGTTCAAACGCCGTCGATCACTCGCCAGCCCCTCGACAGGGCGGTCCGGCGCAGGGTTCGATCTGGGTGGACGGCGACGGGATGACCGGCCCACTCCAGCATCGGGATGTCGTGGCGCGAGTCACCGTACGCGGCCACCTCGCTTCGATCGAGGCCGAGCTTCGCGGCCCAGGCCTGCACCACGCGCGCGCGCTCGCCGGCCATGGGGACGCGGCCGGACAGGGCCAACGTCGGGCGACCTTCGGCGTCTCGGGCGGCTTCGGGGCCGAGGCAGCGGTCGGGGGCGATGTCGAGCTCTTGGCCCAGGCGCAGCAGAAGGTTGCGCAGGTTCGCGGTGATGAGCACGACGGTGCCGCTGCGGGCCCGTTCGAGCTCGGCCAGGACGTCCTGGCGCAGGCGCGGCACGATGTGCGCGCGGAAGAACTCGTCGTAGAGCGCGTCGGCGCGCGGCTCGCCCACGCGGAGGCGCCAGCGGATTTGGATCAGCTTGGCCTCGGCCACCTCGCGCTCGGAGAGCCTGGAGAGCGCGGCGCGCGCGGCCCAGCCGGCCATGAAGGCCATCTCGCCCACGGTCAGGTGTCCCCGGCGCGCGAGCCAGAGCGCGAAGAG
>JAFEBC010000024.1 GCA_018266095.1 Deltaproteobacteria bacterium | reverse complement strand
GAAGGCAGCAAAGAAGAAGTAGCCCGGCGGTGCCGGGCGGCCTCGAGCGGAAGCGCACGAGGTCGCCCGAGGACCCTTCGAATCCCGAAGCGGTCTGATGATGGACGCAGAGACTCCCCCTCACTCCGAGAAGAATCGCTCCGCGGACGCGGATGCGCCGGAGTGGTTCGTTCATTCCTCCCTTCAGAAAGTGTTCCTGCTCTCGCCCGCGCGCGCGGTGCTGCAGCTTCGCGTGCCGGGGCAGAACGTGCTCGTGCTGCTCGACGCGCACGAGGGAAAGGCCGCGCGCGTGGAGGTGCGGCCCGCGTCGCCGGAGCCTGCGTTGCCGGCGCAGGCCACGCTGCGCAGGCAGGTCGAGGGCGGGCGCGTGCTGGCGATCGTGCGCGAGCGATTCGCTGGTGCCGAGCAGGCGAAGAAGGCCGCGCTGCGCCTCGTGCTGGAGACGAGCGAAGGTCCGCGGGCGCTGGTCGCGGAGCCGCGCGCGCAGATGATCTTCGTGCTCGGCGTGGATGCGCAGGTGCCGTCGCGCGAGCGCGTGCTGTGGGCGCCGCCGGGCGCGCCGCTGGAGCGCAGGTCGGGGACGGTGTGGCCTGCGTGCGTGCGTGAAGGCCACAGCGCGACGGCGCGCGAGCCAGAGAGAGCAGCCGCCGAAGAGGAGCGCGATCCGGGCGCAGCCGACGCAAGGATCCCCGAAGCCGGCGCAGGCGGCGCGAAGCTTCCCGAAGCGCTGATTGCCGCCGAGAGCTCGTCGCTCGAGGCCAGCGCGCAGGCGCAGCTTGTGTTGGCCCGCGGGCAGCTCGTGCGGCAGCTCGAGTCGCGCAAAAAGAAGCTCGTGCGCACGCGCGAGGCCGTGCTGGCGGATCGGGCGCGCGCGCAGACCTCGGCGCAGGAGCGGCAGGCCGCGGAGCTGCTCTTGCCGATGCAGTCGAAGATCCCGCGCGGCGCCAAGGAAGCGCGCGTGCCGGATTGGTCGCAGCTCGATGACGAGGGGAAGCCGGCAGAGCTGGTGCTGAAGCTCGACCCCGCGATCTCCGCGGCCGAGAACGCGTCGCGCTGGCTCAAGCGGGCGCAGCGCTATCAGGCTGCGCTGCCGCGGATCGACGCGCGGGTGCGGGAGATCGAACAGTCGATCGACGTGTGCTCGCGGCTGCTCGAGGAGGCCGCGCAGGTCGAGGGCGCGCTCTCCTTGCGCACGCTGACGGCCGAGGTGGCGCGCGCGCTGCCCAAGGAGCGCACGCAGGCCCGCGTGGCCAGGCGCGATGAGCCCGAGCGCAGGCTGCCGTACCGCGCCTTCCGGGCGACGAATGGTGCGCGCATCTTCGTGGGCCGGAGCGCCAAGGACAACGACGCGCTCGTGCGCTCCGCCAAGGGCAACGACCTCTGGCTGCACGCGCGCGGCGTGCAGGGCTCGCACGTGATCGTCCCCGACCCGGGCGAGGCCCCCGACGCACGTCTGCTCGGCGAGGCCGCCATGCTCGCCGCGCACTTCTCGTCCGCCCGCGAGGCCGATGGCGCCGACGTGGCTTGGACGCGCCGCAAGTACGTGCGCAAGAGCAAGGGCGCCGCCCCGGGCGCCGTCACCTTCACTCAGGACAAGACGCTCCGCGTGCGCGCGGACGAAGCCGCGTTACAACGTCTGCTCGCGACTGAAAGCGCGTAAGGCCAAGGCCGGGCGTCCAACGCGCCGGAATCGGAGAGTTCTCACCGTGCCACTCCAGCTTCGCTTCCTCATCTTCTTCGGCGTGTTCACCTCGCTCGTCGGCGGCCTCCACTACTACTTGTGGATCCGCCTCGCCCGCGACCCGGCCTTGCCCGCGCCGATGTTGCGCCTGGTGACGGCGCTGCTCATCGGCCTCGCGCTCTCCATGCCCTTGACGATGATGCTCCAGCGCTCGGTGCACTTCGAGAACTTGCGGCCGCTGTTCTTCATCGTGTTCGTCTGGATGGGCATGGGGTTCATCTTCTCGGCCCTCTTCTTCGCCACCGACATCGGCCGCTGGCTCTCGCACGCGGCGATCTGGGTGATGTCGCACACGGGCGGCAGCGAGACGCCGGTCGATCCCGCGCGGCGCGTGCTCATCTCGCGGGCCATCGCGCTCGGCGTCGGCGGGACCACGCTGGGCGTGACCGCGTGGGGCATGAAGACGGCGCTCGCGGGCGTGCAGGTGGTGCCGCAGCACGTGAAGCTCAAGGGGCTGCCGCAGGCGCTCGACGGGTTCAAGCTGGTGCAGATCTCGGACGTGCACATCGGGCCGCTGCTGCGCAAGGAGTGGCTCTCGGGCATCGTCGACCGCATCGAGGCGCTGAAGCCCGACGCGGTGGTGATCACGGGCGATCTCGTCGACGGCTCCGTGGACGAATTGCGCGCGCACGTGGAGCCGCTCGCGCGCCTGAAGCCGCCGCAGGGCGTGTTCTTCGTGACCGGGAACCACGAGTACTACTCGGGCTGGCGCGAGTGGGTGGCGCACCTGCCGTCCTTGGGTGTGCGGCCGCTGCGCAACGAGCGCGTGGAGCTGGCCAAGGGCCTGCACCTCGCGGGCATCCACGATCCGAGCATGACCGGCACGAATGAGTCGCCCGATCTCGACAAGGCGCTCGCCGGCAAGCCCGCGGGAGAGCCGGTGGTGCTGCTCGCGCACCAGCCGAAGCAGTTCAAGGAGGCCGCGCTCAAGGGCGTCGATCTGACGCTGTCGGGCCACACGCACGGCGGACAGATCTTCCCCTTCACGTTCCTGGTGCGCCTGCAGCAGCCGTGGGTGGCGGGGCGCTACACCGAGGGCACGTCGCAGCTCTATGTGAGCCGCGGCACGGGCTTCTGGGGGCCGCCGCTGCGCGTGATGGCGACGCCCGAGATCACTCTGCTGACGCTGGCGCCGGCGTAGGCTTGGCGGTCCAGTCTTCCTTGGTGGGGTCGTCGGAGCCCGGCGGGTCGTTGAGCTCGACGGGCATGCCGAAGGCCGCGAACCACGGCAGCGCCTGACGCGGCAAGTGCAGGGAGCGGTAGACGTACTCGGCCGCGCCGATGGCCGCCTTGTAGAGATCGCGATCCACGGGCCGCTGCAGAGTCGCGCCCATGGCTGCCGCGAAGCGCAGCGAGGTGGCGAAGCAGTGCACGATCTCATCCGCCGCGCGCCGCAATTCGGCCCGGCCCTTGGTCATCGGCGCGCCGAAGCGGTGCGCGAGCCAGCGCGCCTGCAGCGGCCGCAAGAGGTCATCGTGCGGCGCCAGCCACTGCGCGAAGGCCGGCTGCCAGTCCTTCAAGTGATCCTGCAGCGTCTCCTGCGCGTTCACGATCGGCATCGGGTCGATCGAGTGGATGAAGCGCTTGTAGCGCACGAACGACGCCGCCAGGAGGTCGGGCCCGTGCGCGCCGGTGGCCTCGAAGAGGAAGCGCACGAAGTCGGTCGGCTCCACCGGGTACGGGTCGAAGACGCCGCCGTTCTTCTGCAGCGGGTCGAGCCTCTTGAAGGCCTCGAGCAGGTTGGCCAGCGACTGGAAGATGGGCTGCGGCTTGCCCAATTCGGCCACGCACACGGCGCGAAGCTGGTCGAGCGCGTCGAACTCCAGCCGGAACTTGCCCACGCGCCCCGCGATGGGGTCCGCCGCGTGCGACACGCGCACGTCGAGGCCCGGATCGCCGAACGCGCCCTCTTGCCGGTGCAGCGCCCACGGCGCGTCCGACTCCGCGAACTGGTCGATGACCGACGGGCACACCGGGTCGAACCAGAGCTCCACCGCGCCGTCCGTGCGCTTGAAGGGGAACCCGGGAAAGTCCACGCACAGGTCCGGCAGCGCCGCGATGCCGTGCTTGCGGTGGATGCCGCAGCCGCCCCCGCCCTCGAGGAAGCGGCAGGCCTTGTCGTCGCCCACGCCATCGAGCTTGACCGAGTGGAGGATGGCCTCGCCCTTCTCGCCCTTCTTCTCTGCGTCGATGACGAGCTGGATGCCCTTGCCCATCGCCGCGCGCTCGTCCTCGGGCAGCATCGCGTTCAGCTTGAGCAGGTCGTCGAGCGTGAACGGGATCTCCCAGCCGCTGCAGCAGCAGCCCTTCTGGTTGCAGCGGTAGCGGAGCATCGGCTCCGACATCCAGACCGCGGAGGGCGGCGCCTCGCCCTGCTTGGGAGGGCGCTGCTGGCCGACGACGTTGAGCGACATCTTCTTGGTCTCTTCGGACACGCGGCGAGCGTAGCACGCGCGGCCCCTCCGCGAGGCGAGGCCCTGCTGCGCGGCGCCACTGGAGAGCCGCTTGCACGGGCCTTGGACCGCCTAGACGCGCTCGCCGCCCACGATGACGAACGCGGGCCGGGAGAGCACGGTCGCGTCGCGCATGGGATCCTCGGGCAGCACCAGCAACTGCGCGCGGGCGCCCTCCGTGAGCGTGCCCAGCTCGCGCAGCCCCATGAGCTTCGCGGCCTCGAGCGTACACGCGTGCACGATCTCCTGCGGCGAGAGGCCCGCGCGCTCAAGCAGCGTCAGCTCGGCCTCCAGCACGGTCGGGGCGGTGTCCTGATTGCCCAGGTCGGTCCCGTAGACGACGCGCGCGCCCGCGCCCTTGAGCCGCGCGAGGTTGTCGAGGAGCGCCTCGCTGCCCCCGAACGCGTGCAGCGTGGACAGCACCGTGACCTTCCGCGCGCCCAGGTCCTTCACCAGCGCCTCCGGCAGCGGCTCGGCGGGCGTGTGGGCCAAGACGTCCACTCCCGCGGCCAGCGCCGCGCGCACGCCGGCCACCTCCAGCGCGTGCGCGCACACCGTGAGCCCGCGCCGGTGCGCCTCGTCCGCGGCCGCCTTCGCCACCTCGGGCTTGAGCAGGGGAAAGCGCGCGTCGAGCGAGAGCTTCACCAGCGTCGCGCCCAGGGACACCACCTTGGCCACCGCCTCGCGCGCCGCGTGCTCCGAATCGAGCTCCAGGCCAAACCCGCCCGCGCCCCAGCTCTGCGTCGGGTAGCCGCGCGGCGCGCAGAGGAGCGGACCGGCCGTGATCACCGTGAGCGGCGCGAGCCTCTGCGCCAGTGGCAGCGCCGACACCGGCATGCCCAGATCGAGCACCGCCGCGACTCCCTGCGACACGAGCGTCTTGGACAGCGAGACGAGCCGCGCCTGCGCGTCCTCGGGCAGCGGCTCCTTCAGCCCGGCCACGAAGGCCAGGTGCACGTGCGCGTCCAGCACCATCGGGCAGAGCCAGTGCCCGCTCACGTCCAGCACGTCTGCGCCCTCGGGCGGCTTCGGCGCCCGGGCCGCGATGCGCCCCTCCACCACGCGCAGCGCCACCGGCGAAGTCTCCCCCGCGATCTTCCCTCCGGCGATCCACCGCGTCTTCATGCGGGCGAGCGTATCAGGGCTCGATGTTCTATGATCCGCCCCCTCATGCCTGACGATGTCGACGACCTCATCCTCAAGATGCAGCACCTCGAAGCCGCCGCGAAGGCCGAGCGCGACGCCCACGCGCGGTCGGGCTGGGCCGAGCGCATGAAGTCGAAGGCGCAGAAGATGGCCGCAGAGGCGCAGGCCGAGGTGACCGCCGCGGAGGCCGCCGAAGCCGATGGCGCCGCCAAGGTGGCCAAGGCCAAGACGCCGGGCCTGCCGCCGCTCGAGGCCGCGGACCTGTTCACCTCGGGCCGCCAGCAAGTGCTCGACTCCAAGACGCGCATCGTCAAGGCGCGCGCGCGGCTCAACTTCGCCCTCGACCAGATGGATGAGGCCGAGCGCGCCGAGTACGAGTCGCTGCGCGCCGCCGCGATGGCCGAGGCGCACACCCAGCTCGCCGATTCGGGCGACGACGGCGCACATCCAACTGGAATTCCGGGCACTTCGGGCACTCCAGACGCCTCGGCAGCGGCCGCGCCTGCCGCGACCCCCGCGCCCGCGACGTCGCTCTCCAAGCCGACCGGCCCCGCCCTGCCCGGCCTGGGCCCCGACGACGACTACCAGCCGTGATCGCCGCCTCGTGAACAAGCTCAAAGGCGGCTCGCTCATCGTCGTGCTGGTCGTGCTCGCCAGCGCGGCCCTCAAGCTCGATCTCTTCGCGCACCTCGTCACCTGGGCGGAGGCGGCGCGCGGGCTGGGCCTCGTGGGCGTGCTCGGCGGAATGGCCGCCATCATCGGCTGCACGCTGCTCCTGATGCCGCTCAACCCGCTCATGGCCCTCGCCGGCTGGATCTGGGGCTGGTGGGGCATCCTCATCTGCATCCCGCCCGCGGTGACGAGCGCGTCCATCGCCTTCCTGCTCACGCGCCGCTTCGCGCAGAGCGCCGTGGCGCAATCGCTCAAGGTGCACCCCAAGGTGGCGCAGGTCTTCACGCTGGCCGAGCGCGGCGGCGTCGTCACCGTGGCGCTCCTGCGCGTGTCCCTGCTGGTGCCGTTCACGCCGGGCAACGCCGCGCTGGGCCTGACGCAGCTCAAGCTCAAGGATCTCATGCTCGGCACGTTCCTGGGCATGCTGGTCCCGGTCGTGGCCTTCGTGGGCCTGGGCATGGTGGTGCCGGACGCCGAGGCGCTGCGCCGGGGCGAGTTCATGCCTCCCGCGCGGTCTTTGGCGATGGGTGGCGCGGGCCTCGTGCTGATGTTGGGGATCGGCGCGCTGGTGGCGCGCAAGCTGCGGGCGAAGCCGGGCGACCTCGCGGCGAAGTGAGCAGCGAGCCGCGCGAGTGGAATCGCGCCGAGGCCGCTGGCCTGTCTCAGGCGCGCCGCAGCCGCACGATGAACTCGGTGACACCGCTCGCGTGCTCGATGTTGAGCACCTCGCCACCGAAGCTCTTGATGATGGCGCACGAGAGCGAATACCCGAGCCCCGCGGGATCCAGCTCGCGCACGCCCCCGCGCCGGCCCAGCAACATCGGCTCCCGCATCGGGTGATGCGCGATGGAGATGGCCATCATCCCATCGTCCTCATTGAGGCCCACGCGCACCGAACCGCCGCGCGCGACCGCGCGATCGAGCGAATTGAGCAAGAGGCTCAGGAGCACCTGCATCAGCGCGCCCGGCTCGGCGAGCACGAACGGCGCCCGGCCCGCGTCCAGTTCGATCCGCACCGGCTGCCAGCGCACGGACGGCTCGGCCGCCGCGATGGCCTGGCGGATCTCCTCCACCGGCGAGATCGAGCTCATCGGCCCGCGTCGCACCCGCGCCAGCGCCAGCACATTGGCCGCCGCAGTCAGCGCGCGATCGATCGCCGACTGTGCATCCCGCGCCGCCTCGACCAGCTCGCCGGCAGGCTTGTCCGAGCCAAGCTGATCGGCCAGATAGTTCAGGTTCGCTTGCGCCGCCGCCAGCGCCGACCGGAGGTCGTGCGCCATGCCCACCGTCAGACGACCCAGGTTGGCGTAGCGCTGGAGGTCAGCCGCGCCCGCGCCCTGCATCTCCGCAGGGCCAACAGACCGCGGCGACATCCCCCCGAGCTGATCGAGCGCGCCATTCTCGATCACCTCGGCGGTGCTCATGCGGCCCTCTTCCGGGCGAGGAGCACCCGGTCGATGACCGCCTCGATGAGCTTGATCACCTCTTCAGCGGTGGCCCCATCGAGGATGGGCTCGTCCCCATCTCCCAACAACAGGCGCCCCGCCACCGAGCCGTGATCGTTGCGGAACAACAGCACCGGAACGCGCGTCGTGCCGCAGTTCACGTGCCGGACCCCAATCAGCCGTGGATGTTGAGTCATGGTGCCGAAAAGACGAGCAATACCCGTTCCAATCAATTCGGCTAGATTTCGGGCTGATTCGGCTCGATTTCGGGCGCAAATTCAACCCTTCGGGACCACTGGAGTTCTCTCCTGGGTGTACGTACCCTAACGTGGGAGTCGCAGCCAGAAAGTGAGCCATTGGATCACCCTAACAATACGGCCAGAAATTGAGCCGATTGGCTCGATTTCAAGCCGTGATCGCCAATGTCTCAGTTTGATTGGCGTTTCCTCCCGGAGATCGGCACCCGATCCGGGGTTCATTTCCCGGCCCGCCACGGGTGGTGGTCTGGCACTTGAGTTGCTCTAGGGGTGGGGTATGCAACTGTCACGGTTCGTCGTCACCTACGAGAATGTGCGCCCGTCGGAGCACATCCTGTATTCGGTCCTCACCGATCAATCGGTGGGCATCGACGACGCCACTCGTGATGCGCTCCGCCGGTGGGAATCGGGTTCGCGCCCGCGCAACGCCTCCGAGCGCGCCACCATCCAGGCGCTGACCGAGGACGGCTTTCTGGTCCCGTCGCGCGAGACTGACGACCAGGCGCTGATGGCGCACCTGGACAAGGCCTCCGAGGGCATCGAAGGCACCATGATGGTGACCCTGATGCCGACGCTCGCGTGCAACCTCGCGTGCGGGTACTGCTTCCAGAAGGATTCGCCGGCGTTCAACACCATGCACCGCGAGACCGAGGACGCCACGCTCGAGTGGATCCTCAACGAGGTCGACAAGCGGGGCATGCGCACGCTGTCGATCCACTACTTCGGCGGCGAGCCGTTGAACCGCAAGGAGTTCTGCGTGCGGTCGGCCGAGGTGCTCTCGTCGGCGATGCGCGCGCGCGGCGGGTCGTTCAATTGGACGATGACCACCAACGGCGTGGAGCTGACGCCGGAGTTCGCCAAGCGCATGGTCGCGCACGGGCCGGGCGCCATCAAGGTCACGCTCGAGGGCGACAAGGACACGCACGACAAGGTGCGCGTCTACCGCAACGGCAAGGGCACGTTCGACCGCATCCTCGACAACGTCATCTCGTGTTCGCCCATCGTCAAGATGCGCGTCGGCGGGAACTTCCTGCCGCACGAAGGTCCATCGTATGAGCGCCTGCTCGATCGCTTGGAGGCAGCCGGCCTCGCGAACGTGCTCGACGGCGTGAAGTTCAAGCCGCGCCAGGACATCGAGCGCGACGCTTCGGGCTGCTCGGGCTGCTCGCACCAGTCGCAGGAAGCCACGCAAACCCTGGTTCAACTCAACCGCTCGATCTCGAAGCGCAAGCTCGGGACTCACGAGGGTGAGGCGCTCGAGGGCATGCTCGGCCCCTGCGAACTTCACTGGAAGAACAACGTCACCATCGACCCCGACGGGCTCATCTACAAGTGCCCTGCGGTCGCGGGACGTCCGGAGCTCGCCGTCGGCAAGGTCACCGAGGATGCGCCGCTGGGAGTGGCGCCCTTGGTGAAGTCGCGGCCGTGGGAGAAGTGCGGCGACTGCGCCTACATGCCGGTGTGCGTGGGCGGGTGCTTGGGCGGACAGTGGATCCGCACCGGCCGGACCGACCAGGTCGACTGCCGCAAGGAAGCTTTCGAACGCGCGTTCGAAGACACGATCAAGCGCCGCTACCTCGCCGAGTTCGGTGAGGGCGAGGCCGACTGGGAGACAGTCGCCGCGTAACGCAGCGCAAACAGGATGGGAGTTCCGTCGGGATACGGAGTTCTCTATGTGGCGGGGGGATACCGCCAACCGCGTCCAAAAGAGACGCACCAGGAGTTCGTCATGTTGAAGATCAAGCGCTCTGCCCGGAAGTCCGCTCGCCGTGCCATGCCCTGCATGTCGCTGGTGTACTAAGCGTCGATTCGGGAAGTTCGAAACGGCATGGTCCGCGCCAGGGGGCGAGGCGCGGCCCAGTCGGAAGTTGGAGTGTGAGTCTCCCCCGTGAGAGAAAGGGAGCTGTGCGCTGCGCGCTCCCGGCATTGATGATTGCGGTGGCCGCGTGCAACCAGGCGGCCCCTCCTGAACCGTATTTGCTCAGAGTTGGCGCCGTTGGCGGCTTGAGCGCGATCGATGGTCGCGCGCAAACCACGCTCGCCGTCATCGCCGAAGACTGGGTCTTCGAGCCGATTGCGCGCATCGATGACAACGATGCGCTCGTTCCCGTCCTCGCGTCCGTGATCGAACTCGACGGGCCACATCGTGCGCGGTTCAAGCTGCGACCGGGTGCGACGTTCAGCGATGAGTCACCCGTTACGTTCGAGAGCTTGAAGTCGAGCCTCGACGAGTCGGCGGGATTCAGCCTGTCGATGTCGGGGGAGTGGATCCTTGCCGACAACGAGAAGCAGGGCGGGCCGATCGACGCGGCGCTCCTGCCCATGCAGGTCCGCAAGAAAGACGGCAACCGTTTTCTCGGCACCGGGCCGTTCGTGGTGGTCGGTCAAGACGATCGCCATGCGCTCCTCAAGCGCCGGGTGTCGGTTCCCGGAAAGATCGACCAGATCGAACTCGACTCCATCCCCACGAATCGCGAAGCGATGGCACGCGCATTGCGCGGCGAGCTGCAGGTCTTGCCGCGGATCGAGCCGCGCAACCTCGAGTTCTTCGAGCACGTGACCAAGTTGCGGGTGATCCATGGGGCGTCACCGCAAGGCGCAGCCCTCTTCCTCGGCGCCAAGCGCCTCTCGGCCGAGGAACGCCTTGCGCTGTTGCAAGGGATTGACATCAAGGAATTGCGCAACACGGCCTACGGCGACACGTGCGCTTCGCTGGGCCATGCGGCCGAGACGCGCCCCCTGCCTCCCGGACGAAAGCTGGATGTGATCGCGCCCGAGATCGACGACGACTTCCTGCGCTTGGGCCTCGCGACGCGGCGCTCGCTCGGCATGCGCGGCGGCCAGCTCCTCCGGCTGCCGCTGGAACAGGCATTCGCAGCCATGAAGAGCGGCGACTATGATCTGTTTGCAGCTCCGATCCTGATGCGACCCCAGTCGATGTTCAGCGTGGCGTTCCGGCAAGGGCCGAGATCACTGCTCCCGCCGGGCTACGCGAACGCAGAGCTGGAGCGCGCTGCGGAGAACAACGACCACGCCGGGATGATGAAGGCGATCGAGGCCGACCCTCCGCTCATCTTCGTCTGCCAGCCCGAGCGGTACACGCTCGTCGATTCGCGCCTCAAAGGCGCGCGCGTCGGTCCGTGGGGCCTCTTGGAAACGCTGCCGAATTGGGAGGTGGGGGAATGAACCGCCGTTGGATCGCGACGCAGCTTGCGGCGATCCTCGCATTGTCGGGGTTGCTCCCGATCGTCGGCCTCGGGGCGCTGGGCGTGGCCATTCTGCGCCGGCGCAGCGAGGCGGCCGCTCAGGAGTCGTTGCGTGCGCTGGCGGAGCAGGCGAGCGAGCGCGTGCGCGTGTATCTGACGCAGCAGCGGGAGACGCTGCGGATGATCGCGGCGAACCTGGCGTCGGATGCGCAGGCGGTCACGCGGCTCGAGGAGATCCGGCTGGATGCGCCGAGCCTGGGGCCGCTGCGGATGGTGGATCCAGGCGCGCCGCCGGAGAAGCTGCCGCCGAAGCTCACGCCTGCGCAGGTGAAGAGCGCGGCGGAGGGCAAGGAGGTCGCGTCGAGTGTGTACCTCGGCAAGGATCTGACGCCGGCGATGGACGTGTGTCTGCCCGCCCGCGGCGTGGTGAAGGGTGCGATCTGCACGTCGCTGGATCTGCTCGAATTGCAGCGGCTCGTGCAGCGGATCCACATCGGCGAAGAAGGGTACGCGGTCGCGCTTGATCAATCGGGACGGCTGCTCGCGGCCGGTGCGCCGCAGCTTCGCGCCGCGGTGCTCACGGGCGAGCGGTCGGCCGAATCAGCGCTGGTGGAGAAGTCGCGCGGCGGAGGCGCGCTGCCGGGCACCTTCGATGGCGGCTTGGGCGTGCAAGTCGTCGCGGGCTGGGCGCGGCTCGATGAGCTCGACTGGATCGTCGTCGTCGAACAGCCGACCTCGGAGGCGCTGGCGGGCGCGCGGGCGGCGCGGCACTACTTCTACATCGCGCTGCTGGTGGCGCTGATCATCTCCCTCGGTGTCGGCATCTGGCAG
>JAFEBC010000249.1 GCA_018266095.1 Deltaproteobacteria bacterium | reverse complement strand
GTGGCGATGATGTACACGCCCACCACGAACTACACCATCTGCCGCGTGCGCACGCCGACGCCCACCAACCGCGACGGGCGCGCGTCCACCGCGGACGTCCAGGCGTTCATGCGCACACCGCTGCAACAGTACGTGACCGGCAGCCAGTCGATCTATTGGGCGCCCGATCACTCCAGCCTGGCCGCGATGGGCCAGTCGTACACGTCGAACGGCGGCTACGACTACACCGCCGTCGACGTGTTCGGCCTGCGCGCGGGCGACGACGCGCCGTCTCTCTGGATCGCGGGCGCCGAGTACGATCAGCTCCGCGCCTACCAGCTCAAGGCCGGCTTCCACACCAGCGCCGACGGCCGCTACATCGCCATCCGCGCGAACTTCAGCGACGGCGACACGCGCGCGCAGGCGAGCGACTCCGGGCCCTACTCGGGCGTCACGCACCCGCGCTACCTCGGCGATCTGATGCTCATCGATCTCGCGCGAGGGACGGTGACCACCCTCGCCACCAACGTCGGCGAGCCCGGCGTCTGGCTCGGCGACGGAAGGCTGCTCTACCAACGCTGGTACTCGCCCGAACCGCTCTCGTTCCAGGACGGCCTGTATCTGCTGACGCCGCCGCGGAGCGCGCCATGAGGACGCACTCGATGAAGACGCTCTCCCTCCCGCTGTGCGCGCTGGCGCTGCTCGCTGCGGCTTGCACGCAGACGGCTGTGACCTCCTCGCATGGCGCCATCGCGGGCAAGGCGACCTACGCCGGCGAGACCGACTCGTCGGGCATCGCCGTGCTGATCGCGGGCCCGATGAGCGCAGCCACCAAGACCGCGGCCGACGGCAGCTATTCGTTCTCGCAGCTCCTCGCGGGCAGCTACGCGGTGGTGATCACGGGGACCTCAGTGCTCGAGCCCGCGACCGTGCTCACGCTCGCGGTCGACGATTCGCACTCGGCCAACGCGCCCGACGTGACCTTCACGGGCGTGGGCTCGATCGCGGGAAGGCTGCTCGTGCCCGGCGGGAGCGCGGAGGGCGCCATCGTGGTGGTCCCCGGCACCTCGGCGCTGGCGATCGCGGACGCGAACGGCGCCTATCAGCTCGACGGCGTCGCCAGCGGCGACCAGCAGCTCATCGCCTCGTCCCCGCTCTACGGCGGCGCGGTCGCGGGCGGCCTCGTGGTCAAGCGCGGCCAGACCACGCAGGCGGCGGATCTCACGCTCACCTCCAACGGCAACAGCGGCGCCGGCGCCGTCAGCGGACGCCTCGTCTTCTCGGGCGCGAACGCACCCGCGGGCCTGCCGGTCGCGCTGCAAGGCCCCGTCTCGCAGGCCACCCTCACCGACGCCACCGGACACTTCAGCTTCAGCGGCCTCGCTGACGGCCAATACGCGCTCACGGCCTTCGTGCGCTCGACGCTCACCACCACGCAGGGCCGCACCGTCGAGGTCACGCAGGGCCACGGCCCGTCGGACGTCGAGCTCGGCTTCACGCCCGTCGGCACGGTCACCGGCAAGTTCCTCCTGCCCGGCTCGCCCGCCTCGCACGCGGGCATCACCGTGACCTCGCTGGGCGTGCTCTCGGTCGCGCTCACCGACGCGAGCGGCAACTTCACGCTCAGCGGCGTCCCCGCGGGCGCGCACGATCTCGTGGCCAGCTATCCCGGCGACCTCGCGGGCACGGTCACCAACGCACAGGTCCCGTGGGACGACAGCCTCGATGTCGGCAGCACCACGCTCGCGGTGCAGCCCGCGCTGCCCGGCGCGCTCTACGGCACCATCTCGGTCCTCGGCGGCTCGGCGCAGAGCGCGTTCGTCACCATCGCCGGCCCCACGCAGGCCATCACGCAGGCCGACGCCAGCGGCGCCTGGCACGCGGGCAACCTCGCGCCCGGCGCGTACACCATCAGCGCGTGGGTGCCCGACAGCGTCGAGCGCATCGCCACCCGCACCGCCACCGTGGGAAGCGCGCAGCCCATCACCGCGGGCCAGAACTTCAGCTTCACCGCCGCCGGCACCCTGCGCGGTCAGATCACCGTCGCCGGCAGCCCCAAGAGCGGCGTGCAGGTCATCGCCATCGGCTCCGGCCTCTCCACGCTCACCGGCAGCGACGGCAAGTACACGTTCGCGCAGGCGCCCGCAGGCCGCGCGTACACCGTCAGCGCCTTCACCGCAGGCTTCGCGGGCGCGCCGCAGAACACCACCACGCTCGCGCAGGGCCAGTCGCTCACCGCGCCCACCATCGATCTCGCGGCGGTGCCCACCAAGCTCCTGACCATCGCCTCCAGCGTCTCGCGCGTCGACGGCGGCGCGCTCGGCGGCATCCACGTGCAGCTCTCGGGTCCGACCAGCACCCTCGTCGACACCGCCAGCGACGGCACCTGGAGCGCGAGCGTGCTGCCGGGCGTGTACCAGGTCACCATCGGCGGCGGCGCGTACGCGTTCACGGTCACCTTGAAGGACGTGCTCGCGCTCCCCGGCACCCAGGGCCAGCTCTGGCAGGACGGCACGCCCTACGCGCTCAGCAAGCTCGAGCTGCAGAACGCGCAGCAGCTCGTGTCGCAGCGCCTCATCCCCACCGACGCGATG
>JAFEBC010000248.1 GCA_018266095.1 Deltaproteobacteria bacterium | reverse complement strand
GTTCTTGCAGTCCGAGAGCGACGGGAGCTGCGCCGCTGCGCCGCCTGCGCGATCGAGCAGGGCCGCGTCGGCTTGGGTCAGCACGCGGGCCAGCGCAGCCACCTCGCCCCGGCGATTCGACAAGCAGGCCATGCGCAGGTCGAGGAGCTGCTCGGATTGATCGCCGCGGACCCGCGTGGCGACGCAGGCGGACGCGTGCATGGCCTCCCAGTCGGCGCGGTAGCGCGTCAGCGTGCGGTCGACGGCCGCGAAGCTCTCGGGGCCGCCCGGCAGCTTGGAGAAGGCCGTGCGCACGCGGGCGCGGGCCGCATCGTCCCACGCGTCGCCGAAGGCCTCGGCCGAGCCGGAGCAGCGCGAGCTCACCTCCTGCGCGAGAACGAGCGCGAGCAGCGTCACGACGAGGCCGCCCGTGGCGAGGCCCAAGAGCGTCAGCAACCTGCGCCGCGCGAGTCCGTGCGAGGGCGCCGTCGCGAGCGCATCGAGGTCGGGGAAGCGCGCCGTGGAGTGCACGCTGAGCCCGCGATCGACGATCGCCTGCAGCCAGCGGGGCACGCGGCGTGGGGGGAGCGTCGAGGTGCGGACGGCGCCGGGCCGCGCGTCGTGGAGGGCCTCGTGCAGCGTGACGCAGAGGCCGTATTGGTCGGAGAGCGCGCTGGCGGAGCGGCCCTGGCGCTGCTCGGGGGCCATGTACGCGGGCGTGCCGATGAGCGCCCCGGCGTGGGAGGCGAGGGGACGTGTGGAGGCGTTGGCGTCCGCGGTCACGTTGGCGTTCGCGTCAGCGTTGGCGTTGGCGTCAGCGTTGGCGTTGGCGTTGGCGTTGGCGTTCGCGTTGGCGTTGGCGTTGGCGTTGGCGTTCGCGCTCGACACGCGTGCGAGACCGAAGTCGCTGATCTTCGGCACGCCGCTCGCCGACAAGAGGATGTTCTCGGGCTTCACGTCTCGATGCACGAGCCCCGCCGCGTGCGCTGCCGCCAGGCCTTGCGCCACGCCGAGGAAGAGCTGCGCGATGGCCCGCGTCGTGCGCCGCTCTTGCGCGAGCCAGTCGGCGAGGTTGCCGCCCGACATCAGCTCCATGGCGATGCAGACCTCGTCGTCGGTGGTCACCACGTCGTGCACCGTCACCACGTGCGGATGCGACAGCCGCGCCATCGCCCGCGCCTCGCGCACGAGGAAGTCCCGCTGCGATGCCTCAGGGCCGCGCTCGACGCGCAGCACCTTGAGCGCGATCTGCCGGTCGAGCTGCGGGTCGCTGGCCGCGTACACCGCGCCCATCGCGCCCGCGCCCAGGGCCTCGCGGATGACGAAGCGGCCCAGGTGATCTCCCGGCCGCAGCGGCGCCTTGGGCAACGTGGCCGCTTCGACGTCGCCTTCGTCTTCTCCTTCGCGGGCAGGCCACACGCGGGCCGAGTCGGCTGCCAATTCACGGCAGTCCGGACAGCCGTCCAAGTGCTCGGCCACCACGCGCGCCTCGGCCTCGGGCAGCGTCCCGTCGAGGAGCGAAGCGAGCTGGCTGTCAGTGAGGCAGGTCATGGTCACGATGGTGCTTGTGGGATGGCGCGCTGGCGTTGCAACAATAGACACGATGAACGTCGGATTGGAGACTTCCGTTCAGGCTGCCCTCGCCCCGCTGCGGGCCGAGTGGGGCGACCGCGCGCGGACGCTGCTGACCGACTTCGAGGCCGAGCTCACCAAACGCCTCGCGGCCGAGCCGGATGCGGCTGCCGCGCTGGAGAAGCTCCTCGTGCCCGATCTCTTCCTCGCCTTCGCTTGCGCGCGCGGTGACGAGCGGGCGCTGACGCGGTTCCACACCGAGATCCTCGACCGGCTCCCTGCGCTCGTGGGCCGCGGCCGCGCGACCGAAGAGCAGCTCAACGAGGTGCAGCAGCGGCTCGTCGACCGGCTGCTCCTGTCCGAGGGCGATCGTCCGCCCGGGATCGCGACGTATGAGGGCCGTGCGCCGCTCGCGTCGTGGGTGCGTGTGGCCGCGGTGCGTGCCGCCTCCAACGTCCGCCGCGACCGCGCCACCTACGAGCAGAAGACCGCCGAGGCTCCTCTGCCGCTGGCCGCGCTCGACCCCGAAATCGCCGCGCTCAAGCGCCGCTTCGGCGAGGCCTTCAAGCGCACGTTCCAGGGCGCCTTTGCGTCTCTGGCGCAGGACGACCGCACGCTCCTGCGGCTCCACTTCCTCGATGGCCTCGCCGTGGGCGACGCCGCGCGGGTGCTCAACGTGTCCCGCGCCACCGCGTACCGCCGCCTGAACGAGTGCCGCCTGCAGCTCGTCGAGGAGGTGCTGCGCCGGCTGGGCCAGGAGCTCTCGCTGCCGAAGGACGAGCTCGAGAGCCTCTACAACACCGTGCGCAGCAAGCTCTCCTTGAGCCTGGGCGGGCTCTTGGCGGAGCCCTAGGCCCTGCGCAGCGCCTAGAAGACGATGTGCATGGTCGCGTTGCCGGCCGTGCCGCCCGTGGGCGCGAGGTTGAGGTCGGCGCTGCCGTGCAGCGTGTAGACGAGGTCGTTGCCCGTGCCCGCCTGCTGGCTCGAGCTGGTGATGGTCACCGTGCCGCTGCCGAGCGTGGACGTCGCGTTCACCTGCGCGGCCCAGAAGTGCGAGCTGTCCCCGCCGCTGTACGACGCGCCCAGGTGGTTGGTCGCGGTCGCCGTGAACGTGCCCGAAGTGACCTTGCCGGGCGCGGTGAAGGCGATGTTCCAGCCGTAGCCCGTGTTCGAATCGGTGCCGGCGAGGCCGATGCCCCAGCGGTCCTCGCTGCTGTTGTACGAGCCGTTGGCGTCGACACCCGCGATGGTCCCGCAGGCGATGGTGCCGCTGGCCGCGCCGCCCAGCGTGGCCTTGCAGTTGCTGTTGCCGGTGCCGGCGTCGTTGTCCGTGCAGTCGGCGCCCTCGCAGAGGATGTCGCTGCCTCCGCAGGCAGTGAGGGCCGAGAGGGCGATGAGGGCGAGGGCCAGGGCAGCGAGGGTGCGCGTCATTGTGTGTTCCTCCGTTTTCTGGAGGACACGGGCGCTGAAAATTCGTCTCAGCGCTGCTTGGACGCGGTCGGCCCGAGCGGCTTTTGCTGCGTGGCGGGCCAGTGCAGGATGGCCGGCTGCGGCGGCGGATCGGGCAGCGCGCAGGAGCAGGTGATGGGCTCACACCAGGGCGCGATGCCGTCCACCTTCTGGTGCGCGCAGACGGCGTCGCAGACATCGGCGGGTTGCGGGCAGCTGGTCCACGCGTCCAGGTGCCCCCACGAGAGCGCGAGGCAGACGAGCGCAAAGACGAGGACGAGTCCCTGGCCGAAGGTGGGCGCGGGGAGCAGCGGTCGCTGCTTGGGGCCGAAGATGGGGCCGCTCACGGCGCTAGTCTAACCTCAGATTCGATCCGCCGATTCAAGGCAGACCTCGACCTCACGGCCCTCCACGAAGCGGCGCAGGTTCCGGCGGCCCCGCACGCGGAGCTGATTGAAGGTCGCCTCGCAGCCCGACTCGACGCGGGTCGCAGGCGTGGAGTCGTCGCTCAGGATCGGCGGCGAGACCTTGACGATCTTGCGCACGCCGCCGAAGACGCGCCGTGCCGCGCGGCCGCCGTACGTGAAGGACGGATCCGCGAACGCAGACGCCTTGCCCAGAGCCTTGGCCAGACGGAGGGCGTCGCGCTCGTTCGCGGCCTGGACGAGGTGGATGTTCTCCATCAGCGGATACACGCCGGTCCGCTTGATGTGCGCGTTTTCGAAGTAGACGACGACGTGCGCGGCGTACCAGCCGAACTGTTCGGGGATCCGGCTCACGCGGCGCTCTCGAAGGAACGCCAGAGCACACACGTCAGGGCGAAGTCGACGAGGCACGGGAGCGCGAAGAACCCCAGCGAGGCCCAGCAGCCCAGCGCGCAGGCGCCGATCGCGCCGGCCATCGAGACGCGCACCCAGAGCCGTTCCTCTGTGCTGCAGCGGTCGCGGTGGGCGCGGTTGAACCAGACCCAGAACCAGGCGGGCGCAACGAGGCAGCCCAGGACGAACGGGGCGAGCAGGGCGGCCTCGGACGCGCTTGGGATGCCCCGGAGCAACAGGAGCTCGAACGGCGCGGCGAGGAGCAGCGTCACCGCCGGGGCGACGAGGAACAGAGGCGATTCGGGGGTGCGCCGCGCCAGGATCATGGCCGCGCACCGACGCTGTC
>JAFEBC010000247.1 GCA_018266095.1 Deltaproteobacteria bacterium | reverse complement strand
TCGCCGCCCGCGCCAACACCACGCCGAACGCGCACAAGAGCGCCGCCGCGAGCACGAGCGCGCGCAGCCGGGTGCCTGACCCGCCCTGGCCGATTCCCCGCTCCGCTCGCTGCTTCAGCACCACGACTTGCCTCGCCTACCTGCGCTTCTTGCGATCTCCCAACGCCACCGCCTGCTGCGGCCCATCCTCGACCGGCGCCGTGCGCACGAGCACCACCGTGCGATCGCTCGGCGGCGGCCCCATCGCCAGCTTCGTCTTCGCCAGCTCCTCGAGCCGCGCGGGCGCCGAGAGCTGACCCACCGCCAGCGTCTGCCGCTCGCGCTCACGCAAGAGCTGCGCGTGCTCATTGGTCAGCCGCGCGAGCCGATAGCCCTCTTGTGTGACCTTGGTGCGCATCCACACCTGCGTCAGCGCCGCGCCCGCGAGCAGCACCACGCAGGCCACGCCCGCGGCGAAGTTGCGAAGGCCGCGCTTGTCGATGGCCTTGCGCACCACGCTCGCCGACTGCCCGCGCTCGATGAACGACGCCCCGTACGCAGCGCGAATCTCCGACTGCGTGGCCGGCGGCGGAAAGCTCTCTGGCGCAAAGTGAGGAAGGCTCATCGCAACCGCTCCACCGCTCGCAGCCGCGCGCTGCGCGACCGCGGATTCACCGCCACCTCTTCATCGCTCGCCTGCACCGCGCCCTTCATCACCAGGCTCCACTCGGCCGAGCGCCCGCACGCGCACACCGGCAACTGCGGCGGACAGATGCATCCCGTGGCCAGCTTGGCGAAGGCCTGCTTCACCATGCGGTCCTCGAGCGAGTGAAAGCTGATCGCCGCCGCGCGTCCGCCCTTCTTGATGAGCCGCGGCAGGGACAACAGCCACTCCGCCAGCGCGCCCAGCTCGTCGTTCACCGCGATGCGCAGCGCCTGGAACGTGCGCGTCGCCGGGTGGATCTCCTTGGGCCACGCCTTGCGCGGGATCGCGTTCGCCACGAGGTCCGCGAGCTTGCCCGTGTCGTGCACCTCGTCGGCCTCCACGGCGCGCTTGATCTCCCGCGCGATCGGCCGCGAGAACTTCTCTTCGCTGAGCGTGAAGATGAGGCTCGCCAGCGCCCGCTCATCCCACTCGCGCAGCTTCTCCGAGAGCGGCGCGCCGCGCGTCGTGTCCATGCGCATGTCGAGCGGACCCTTGCCGCGGAAGGAAAATCCGCGCGCGGCGTCATCGAGCTGCGGGCTCGACACACCCAAGTCCACCAGCGCTCCGTCCACCTCGCCCACGTTCAACCCGTCCAGCACGCCGCGCGCGTCGCGAAAGTTCGCGTGCGCCGCCGTGAATCGCCCTTCGAAGTTCTTGAGCCGCTCCGTCGCCGCCGTGAGCGCCCGCGGATCCTGATCGAGCCCGATCACCGTCGCGCCCGCCTCCAGCATGGCCTCGCTGTGCCCGCCGCCGCCCAAGGTCCCGTCGAGCATCGTCCTGCCCGGCCCCGCCGCGAGCAGCTCCACCGTCTCGCGGCGCAGCACCGTGTGGTGCTTGAAGGCGGTCTCGGCCATCGTCGGTCTAGGGTCCCTTCTTGCGGCCGACCGGCAGCGCGTGCACCGTCCCGCGACGCCCCGCCGCCACCGTCTGCCCCGACGCCTCGGCCACCGAGCGCACGATGAGCAGGTCCGCCCCGCCCGCCGCGCGCAGGATGTTGGTCACGTACGGATTGCGCACCACGATCGACAGCTCGCCGCCGCGCGCGTTCAGCTCGCGACGCCGCGCCACCAGATCGCCCACGCCCGCGTAGTCCAGGTGCGTGACCTCGAGCAGGTCGAGCACGATGCGCCCCGCCTCCGCCGACGCGCGCGCCAGCGTGAAGTCGATCGCCCACAAGGCATCGCGATCGAGGTCGCCCTTGACCGTCACCTGCGCGACCGCGTCCTGCCAGCGCTCCGTGGTGGACCGCGGCCCCGGCGCCGGCTTCAGCGCGAGGACAGCCGTCCGCATGGGCTTCTCTGCAGTCGCGTTCGGTCTCGACTTGTCGGCCATCTTCCGTGCTCCTCCTTACAGAATCTTCGCCAGCGTGGAGACGAGCTCCGCCTGCACTTCCGGGCTGCGCGCGGCTTCCTGGCACTTCTTCCAGCCTGCGGGCGACCAGATCTCGATGCGCTCGATCGACCCCGCCCACACGATCTCGGAGGACAGCTCCGCGTGCTCGCGCAGCGACGCCGGGATCAGGATGCGGCCCAGCTTGTCGAACGGACACTCCTGCGCGGGCGCCACCACCGTGCGCATCAGGTGCCGCGTGGTCGCCGCGAACTGAGGCAGCGCCGCAACCTTCTGCGTGAACGCGTTCCACTGCGCCGGCGCGTACGCGAGCAGGAAGCGCTCGTAGAGATCCGTGGTGACGAAGAGCTTGTCCGCGCCCGCGCCCGCCAGCACGTCGCGAAAGCGCGCGGGGAGCGAGGTGCGCCCCTTTGCGTCGATCGCATGCTGGAAAACGCCAGAGAAGGACACGTCCGCACCGCTCCCAAGTGGATCCACTTCATACCACTTCGATCCACTTCTTGGGGCACGTTGGACGCGGTTCAGTGACCTGTCAAGCGTTTAGCCGCCTGGGCGGGTGTTCAGTGCATAGGGGTGGTGGGATCGGCTCAGGCAGGCCCTATGGATTGGGTGCGTGTTGAGCCTACATCGATGGATCGATGGGGATTAAGGTGGATCGAAAAGCGAAAATCCATCAACGCGGAGGCGCGGAGACGCGGAGGGCTGGTGCGCGCCTTGTCGTGAGGAAATGGCCCGATGGCCAAGCTTCAGTCGCGCAGCCACGCTCGTGCGGAGCGCGAACGACCTCCGCGTCTCCGCGCCTCCGCGTTCAAGCTTTTGTCGACTACTTCAGCATCGCCTCGAGGCCCGCCTTCGCGATCGGGTGATACCCGCCGCTCGCCTCCGCGAACACGCGCCTGGCGAACTCCTTCGTCTCCGGCCGCCGCGCGAGCTGCCGATAGAGCGGCTTCAGGAACTTCATCCGCCCCGTCTCGAGCAGCACCGCCCGCGCCGGCACCAGCGCGCTCTCCGTCCCCGCGCGCAGCGCCGCCTCGAGCCACGCCACGCGCAGCTCCAAGCTCTGCTTCTTGCCCAGCTCGAACAACTTCTCGATCGCCTCGCACCGCAGCGCGCTCGTCTCGGCCGGGAGCTCCGAGAGCACGAGCTGCAGCTCGATCGGCGACAGCGCCACGCTCTGCAGCTCCGCGGCGTCCGGCAGCTCGCCTTCGCCCAGTTGCTTCGAGAGCGCGCGCAGCATCAACAGGCGCGGCGCGTGCGGCAGCGGCGCATCGCCCGGCAGGCCCTGGCCGTCGAGCCACTCGGCCGCGTTGGCCTCATGCGCGACACCCGGCAGCGCCTTGTGCAGCTCATCGAGGAAATCATCCGTCGTGATCGACTGGAAGCGGAACCGCTTCAGGTAACCTTTCAGGAACGCGTCGAACTTCTCGCGCCCCGCCAGCTCTTCGAGACGCCGCAGGAACAGGTAACCTTTCTCGTACGGAACGCTCGAGTACACGTCGTCCGGATCCACGCCCCACAAGGACGTGCGCAGCCGCGTCATCTCCGGCCGGCTCGCGAAGCGGCCCAATTCGTCCGCGAGATGCGACCGCCCGAGCGCCGCCTGCAGCTCCGACCGCTCGCGACCCGCGATGGCCTCCACGATGCGCCGCTCGGCGTAGACGGTGAACCCTTCGTTGAGCCAGAAGTCGTTCGCGCTCGCGTTGGTCACGAGGTTGCCCGTCCACGCGTGCGCGAGCTCGTGCGCGATCACGTTCACGAGCGAGCGATCCCCCGCGAGCAGCGACGGCGTCGCGAACGTGAGCCGCGGATTCTCCATGCCGCCATACGGGAAGCTCGGCGGCATCACCAGCACGTCGTAGCGATCCCAGTCGTACGCGCCGAAGAGTCCCTCGGCCGCGCGCATCATCTCGGGGATCTCCTCGAACTCCCACGCCGCCTTCGGCAGCACCGACGGCTCGGCCCAGACGGCCATGCGCGCGGTCAGGTCGTGCTTCGCCAGGTCGCCCACCGCGAACGCGAGCAGATACGGCGGGATCGGCTGCGGCATCTCGAAGACATCCGTCGCGCTCGCCCCCGAGAGCGTGCCCGCGAGGCCGTCACGAGAGAGCTGCGCCGCGGACTCCTCACGTCGCAGGAAACCCGCGCCCATCAAGGCCCGGAGCTCCTTCGGCACCGTCAGCTTCGCCGCGTACGTCACGCGGGCGAGCGGCGTGTCCTGGAGCGGCGCCACTGAGCGCGCGTGGATGGCCTGGCACTGCGAGAAGAGGAACGGCAGCTTCTTCCCCGCCGTCTGCTCGGGGTTAAGCCACTGCAGCGCGCTCGCGTCCGGGCTGGTGCGATAGGTCACGATGAGCCCGCGCGTCCCCGCGGGCGCATCGACGGTGAGCCGCTGCCCGAGGAACTCCGCGCCGGCCTCGAGCGGATGCAGCGTGAACGGGAGGAGCTGCTGCCCCAGATCCGTCACCCGCGTGATGGCGAGCCCGCGCGTGTCGAGATCGATCGGCCCGCCCGCCGCGGGAGCCGTGAACACGAGCGACGCCGTGCCCGCGAGCGTCCGCGTGGCGAAATCCACCAGCAGATCCAGCTCGACGCGGCCCGTGCGGGCCTGCGTGAGGTCGGCGTACGAGTGGGGATCGAGACGCTTGGGCATCGTGGTCATGCGCGCTCCTCAGATGAGGTGCGCATTCGAGCACGACAGTGACGCCAGGCGACAGGGCAAAAAGGCAATGCCTCAACGCGGAGGCGCGGAGACGCGGAGGTTTCGAGCCTTGATGAGAGCTTGCGCCAGGCTCGTCAGCGAGCGTCCCCGCACCCGATCTAGGCTGAGGCTGCGAAGCTGCAGCCTCGAGGCGCCGGTCGGGCCGCCAACCAACCCTCCGCGTCTCCGCGCCTCCGCGTTAAAGGCTGTTGCTCTTGCCTTTCCTCGCCGCTCGTTAGTACGCGATCGGATAGCCGCCCTTCTCGATCACCGCGCCCACGATCGTCTCCCGCAGCCCCGTCGTGTTCACCGGCACGAACGTGTGCAGCTTCTCGAGCTGCGCCAGCATCTCCCCGGCCTCGCCCTGCGGCAGCACCTGGCAGATCGCCGCACGCGCCCGGTCGAACGCCTTCTGCCGGCTCTCGTTGCAGAAGAACACGCACAGCGCGTCCCGCAGCGGCGCCGACGGGTCCTGCGCGTCCACGGCCAGCGTGCGGCCCAGGATCGAATCCATCGCGTACGCCTCGATGGCGCAGTCCGCGAGCGCGCCCAGGATCTCCTGCCGCTGCTCGATCTCCGGCCCGAGCATCGCCGCCGCGCGCGCCGCGAAGAGGAACTGCCGCTTGGCCTGCTCGGCGCCCTTCCGCTCGGCCGCCAGCCGGCCCACGGGCTCCGGGAACAGCCGCGGATCCGCGAGCTCGCCGTCGATCATCTCGCACGCCTGCAAGAGCGGAATCTCGCCCTTCATCGCGCGCTTGAAGAACGTGCCGGGGATGAGCAGGCGGTTGATCTCGTTCGTGCCCTCGAAGATGCGGTTCACGCGGTTGTCGCGGTACGCGCGCTCGATCGGATAGTCCTCGACGAACCCGTTGCCGCCGTGAATCTGCAGCATCTCGTCGATGATGGTGAACAGC
>JAFEBC010000246.1 GCA_018266095.1 Deltaproteobacteria bacterium | reverse complement strand
TGCTCGCGGGCGAGGACGTCGGCACGCTGATCCTCCCGCAGGGCGAGCGCCACGGGCTGCGCAAGCGCTGGATGCTGGACCTCAAGGCGCGCGGCGAGCTGCGCATCGACGGGGGCGCCGAATCGGCCGTGATCGAGCGCAAGAAGAGCTTGTTGCCGAGCGGCGTGCGCGAGGTGATCGGCGAGTTCGGCGCGGGCGATCCCATCGACGTGGTGTCGCTCGACGGACGCCGCATCGCGCGCGGGCTGGCAGCGTACGGCGCCGAGGAGGTGCGGCGCATCCGCGGCCTGCGCTCGGCAGAGATCGAAGGCGCGCTCGGGTATCGTCTGCTCGACTGCGTGGTGCACCGAGACGACCTGGTGGTGATGACATGAGCGACACGAACTCGTTGCAAGCGCGCGCCCTGGACCTCGCGCTCAAGGCCAAGGCGGCGTCGCGGATCGTGTCGGCGGTGTCGTCGGGGACGCGCACGCAGGCGCTCTTGCGGCTCGTGGGCGAGCTGGAGTCGAAGGCGTTCGCGGAGGAGCTGAAGGCCGCGAACGACGCCGACGTGGCCGACGCGCGCGCGAACGGCCAGACGGCCGCGCTGGTCGATCGACTGGTGCTGGATGCGCCCCGGCTCACGAGCCTGACCAAGTCGGTGCGCGACATCGCCTGGCAGGATGATCCCATCGGCGAGGTGGTGGCCGAGGGCGCGGGGCCGAGCGGGATCAAGATCAAGCGCGTGCGCGCGCCGCTGGGCACCATCCTGATGATCTACGAAGCGCGTCCGAACGTGACCGTGGACGCGGCGGCGCTCTGTCTGCGCTCGGGAAATGCCGTCCTCTTGCGCGGCGGCTCCGAGGCGCGTCGCAGCAATGAGGTCCTGGTGAACGCGCTGCGCCGATCGCTCGTGCACGTGGGGCTGCCGGAAGATTGCGTACAGCTCGTGCCCGCCGATCGCGCGCTGCTCGAGCCGCTCTTGGCGCTCGAGGAGCACATCGATCTCTGCATCCCGCGCGGCGGGCAGTCGCTCATCCGCTTCATTGCGGAGAAGAGCCGCATCCCGGTGATCAAGCACTACCAGGGCGTGTGCCATCTGTACGTCGCGGGCGACGCCGATCTGCCGCTGGCGGAGAAGCTCTTGCTCAACGGCAAGGCGCAGCGGCCGGGCGTGTGCAACGCGGTCGAGTGCGTGCTGGTCGATGCGTCGATCGCCAATGACGCCATCTCGGGGTTCGCGCAGAGCCTGTCGGCGGCCGGCGTGGAGCTGCGCTGTGATCCGCGCGCGCTGCCGCTGGCCATCGAGGGCGTGGCGCATGCGTCGGAGATTCCGGATGACGTGCTGCGCGCGGCGGGCACCAAGCGCGCGGAGAAGCCGGGCCAGGCCATCGCGGCCGTGGAAGCGGACTACGGCACCGAGTTCCTCGACTACAAGCTGCTCGTGTGCGTGGTGGACGGGATCGACGCGGCGCTGACGCACATCGCGAAGTTCGGCTCGAAGCACACCGAATCGATCTGCACCAAGAACGACGCGCTCGCGGACCGCTTCACGCGCGAGGTGGACGCGAGCTGCACGCTGGTGAACGCGTCGTCGCGCTTCAACGATGGCGCCGAATTGGGCCTGGGCGCGGAGATCGGCATCTCGACCAGCAAGCTGCACGCGTATGGTCCGATGGGCGCGCGAGAACTCACCTGCACGCGATTCGTGGTACGTGGCGCGGGACAAGTCAGGACGTAACGCAGGACGCAGCGAGGAGAGACCGTGGACAAGAAGACGAGCCGCACCCGCAAGGCCCAGGATCCAGAGCGCGCAGCCGTGCGCAAGAGCGTTCGCGTCGAGAACGACGCAGGCGAGAAGCTGGCGCGCCTCGCGGCCGAGGCGGCGCTCGAGAAGAAGGCCGAGGACGTGATCCTCGTGGACCTGCGCGAGAAGTCGTCGTACGCGGACTTCCTCGTGCTCTGCACCGGCACCAACGAGCGGCAGCTCGACGCCATCGCCGACGGCGTGGACAAGGCCATCAAGGACGCGGGCCACAAGCTCGTGGGCAGCGAGGGCCAGGCGCAGGGCAAGTGGGTGCTCATCGACGTCGGCGACGTGGTGGTGCACGTGTTCCACGTCGACGAGCGGCCGCACTACGATCTCGAGGGCCTGTGGGCCGACGCGCCGCAGACGCGCATCGAGCCGAAGCCGGCGAGCGCCGCGAAGTAGCTCCATGAGCGGCCGCGCGCAGGGCAGGGCGGGGATGCGCCTCAAGGTCATCTCCGTCGGCCGCGACAAGGACTGGACCGGGCAGGGCGTCGCGGACTACGCGGGCCGCCTGTCGCACGTGGCCGCGCTGGAGCTGGTCGAATTGCCGGCCGAGCGTGGGCCGCACGCGGCGTCGATCGAGGGCGAAGGCATCCTCGCGGCGCACGGGAAGCTGAAGGCGCCGAGCGAGTTGTGGGCGCTGGATCTGGGCGGCCGCGAATTGTCGAGCGTGGAGTTGGCGCAGAAGGTCGGGCGCCTCAAGGACGCGAGCATCGGCCTCTCGCTGGCGATCGGCGGCGATGAGGGACTGTCGCCCGCGGTGCGTGAGCAGGCGCGCTTCGTGTGGAGCCTGGGACGGCTGACGTTGCCGCATCGGCTGGCGCGGCTGGTGGTGCTGGAGCAGGTGTACCGCTCGTTCGAGATCCTGCGCGGCGGGCCGTACCACAAGTGAACGAGTGAGTGATCGGGCGAGCACCACCACGCAGATCGACGCGCCCTCTTAGCCGCGAACATTGAAGCGCACGCGCGCGTCGGGCTCATTCGCGCCGGGCTTGAACAAGCGCAAGACGTGCTTCCCCGCGCGCGCGGGGACACGCGTCGAATACGGTGCATCGAGCGCCTCACTCGGGCCGTCGTCGAGCTGCAATTCCAGCGCGCGCGCGCCATCCGCGGGCAGCGCGCGCACCGGGATCGTCGCGTGCGCGTCGGGCAGGTCCACCTCGCGCAAGAACTCATCGCCCTCGGTGGGGAACGCGATCGACGCACGTGCGCCCGCGGTGCGCTCCTGCAGCGTGGCGATGCCCTCGCGGTGCGCCCAGTCGTAGAACTGCGGGCCGAGATCGACGCCGCGCTCGCTGTGCATGCCGCACGTGCGCTTGGGGACATGCCCCGCGATGAACTTCTCGTGCACCTTGGAGGGACACGACGCGCCCGCGAGCTCGCCGGACAGCGCGCACACGTCCCGCTCCTCGTAGCGCTGCTCCGAGAGCGGCTGCGGCGACTCGAGGTGCGCCATCGCCAGCGTCATCGCGCGGTGGAAGAGCGGACCCGCGCCGGTGATGCCGCTCACGTGCTGCATGGTCTGGCCGCTCATGTTCCCGACCCACACCGCCACCGTGCGCTCGTGCGTGAAGCCCGCGGTCCAGTTGTCCGTGAACGCGCGCGAGGTGCCCGTCTTGGCCGCCACGGGGAAGGGAAAGCGCAGCGCGTTGTCGAGGCCGAACGCAGGCGCGCGCGCGGCGGGATCGCTCAGGATGTCGGCGATGAGGCCCGCGGCGTTCGCGCGCAGGAAGCGGCGCGAGGTCGGATGCGCCAGCGGGATCGGATTGCCCGCGGCGTCGTCTGCGCGCAGCACATAGGTCAAGGACGAGGGCGCGAGGCCGCCGCGCGCGAGGCCCAGATACCCCGTGGCGAGCTCGGACAACTGCACCTCGCCGTTGCCCAGGACGAGGCCGACGCCATAGTGGTCGGCCGTGTCGTCGAGCGAGCGGAAGCCCGCGCGGTGCAGCACGTCCAGCTCCGCGGGCGCGCCCAGGAGCTCGGCCACTCGCACGGCTGGGACGTTGTAGGACGAGCCGAGCGCCACGCGCAGCCGCACCGGGCCGTGCGTCTTGCGGTCGTAGTTCTTGGGCACCCACGCGCCGCTCTCGGTGGCGAACTGCGTCTCGATGTCGGAGAGCAATGTTGACGGCGTCAACCCGAGCGTGTCGATGGCAGCGCCGTAGATGAAGGGCTTGAGCGACGAGCCCGGCTGGCGGCGCGTGCGCACGCCGTCGATGCGGCCCAGGCGATCCTCATCGAACCAATCGGGCGCGCCCACGTACGCGAGGACTTCACCCGTGGCGTTGTCGAGGATGATGGCGGCCGCGGCGGTCACGCGCTTGTCCTCCAGCGCGTCCACGCCGTCGCGCACGGCCTCCTCCAGCTTGCGCTGCAGCTCGAGGTCGAGCGTCGTCCGCACGCGCACCGCGCCGCGCGGCGCCTCCTGGCGCGCGATGGCCTCGACGAAGTGCGGTGCCTCGAACGCCCGGCGGAACTTCTCCTTGGCCAGATCGAGCGGCGCCGTCAACGCCTCCTGCGTGCGCGCGTGCGAGAGGAACCCGCGCGCCTCCATCTGCAAGAGCACGCGCCGGGCCGCCGCTTCGGCCTTCTGCGGTGCGCGGAGCGGATCATGGCCGACAGGAGAGCGCGGGAGCGCGGCCAGGAGCGCGGCCTGCGCGGGCGTCAGCGACGACGCCGGCCGATCGAAGTACAAGCGCGCCGCGGCCTCCACGCCGCGCACGTCGTTGCCCAAGGGAACGCGCGTCAGGTACTGCTCCAGGAGCTCGCGCTTGGACAGCGTGCGCTCGAGCCGCAGCGCGAGCCAGGCCTCGCGCAGCTTGCCCGCCAAGGTGCGCGAGCGCGGCTCGATGAGGCGCGCCACTTGCTGCGTGAGCGTGGAGCCGCCCTGCGCGAAGCGCCGCCGCTTCAGGTCGACCCAGCCGGCGCGCGCGATCGCCAGCGGATCCAGGCCCGGGTGCCGGAAGAAGCGCCCGTCCTCCGCGGCCACGAACGCCTGCCACACCTGCGGCGGAAGCTCGTCCAGGTGCGCGGGCGACGCGTGCCCCTCGCCCTCGCGCGCCGTGAACTCGCGCAGCACCGAGCCATCGCGGGCGAGGACGACCAGCGACGAGGCCTCCTCCAGCCGCAGCTCGTCCGCGGGCACGGGGACGCAGATCGAGATCACGAGCGCGAGCAGCAGCGCGCCGCCGATCGTCAACCCGACTCTGCGCAGCCGCGTCCGCATCGCCGTCTCCTTGCGCTACTTCTGCGACAGCGGCTTGCCCGCCGAGATCGTGATCGATCCGCCGTCGCTGCGCCCGAACACCTCCGGCGTGTACATCTCCTCGGCCTTGGCGGGCTTGAGCAGGAACTTTCCTGGCGTGGTGGCGCGCGCGATGAAGCTCTGCACCTGCACGCCCGCGGGCAGGTGGTCCGAGAAGTACAGCACGCGATCGTCGCGCTTCTCGCTCCACACGAACGGCGACCAGACGTAGTCGGACGCCTCGCCCTCTCCCTCGCCGGCGCCGTCGCCCTCCGGCGTGAAGCCCTCGCTCTCCTCGCCTTCAGCGGCCTCCGCGTGCTGCTCGCGCGGCAGCCTGGCCGTGGTGGCGAGCTGCAGGTCCACCGCCTCCAGTCCCGCCGGCAGCGGCACCTCGATGGCCACGTAGTCGCGCTGCATGCGCGTGGCGATGCGCACCCGCACGCGCACGAGCTCACCCGCGTTGAACTCCGTCGCCATCTGGCCGGGCGTGTCGTAGCGCTCGAACCAGCGCTGCACGAACAGGCCCTCGTCGCGCGGCGTGAGCGGCAGCTCCTTGGGCGCGTACCTCATCAGCGCGCCGTAGGTCAGCATGCCCGTGCCGTCGACCGCGAACTCGAACGGCAGCGCGTCCTTGGCAGACTTGCCCGCGGTCTTCGCCACCACCTCGCTCATGGGGAGTGACTTCGTGATCACCGCCAGCGAGCGCCCCTTGAACGCCTGCGTGAACAGCTCCGCGCCGCCGAGCGTGACCTTCGCCGTGAAGTCGGGCGCGGACTTCTCCCGCGCGCGCACGACCTCGGTGAGCCCCATCAGCGCGTACGCGGCCTCCTGCGTGTTGCGGTAGCTGCCGTCCTTGCGCCGCACGCCGGTCAGGTAGCGCGCGATCTTTCCCACGTACGGATGCGTCGGGTTCACGTCCGCGAGCGTCTGCAGCACCATGCCCGTCGTGCGCGTGTCCGACGAGAACAAGGGCGCGTACGTGAGCGCGTTCTTCTCCTCGAAGTGCACGCCCGCCGGCGACTCCTGCGCCGAGTTCATGATCTCGGTGAGCAGCGCCTGCGCCTTGGGCATCGAGCCCTTGCCGATGGCGATCGCGTCCGCGAGCTGCGCCTTGCCGAAGAGCGCGAGGTGATCCTTCTGCGCCAGGAGCTCGTCATAGAACGCCGGCCGCGGATCGCCCATGCGCGCGAGCACCTGCAGCGCGAACACGCGCTCCTCCGCGCTGATCTTGCTGCTGCCGCAGTACACGCCGCCCGCCGCCACCGTCGCCAGGTAGCGCTTCGCGTTGTCGAGCACCGGCCTCTTCACCGCGTACCCGGCCTCGCGCGCGCGGTGCAGCGTGAGCGTCACGTACGTCGACAGCCACGGCCACTCGCACGTCGACGACGTCCAATAGCGGAAGCCGCCCGACGGGTTCTGCAGCGCCTCGAGCTTGTGGATCGTGTCGTTCACCGCGGCGTCGACCTTCGCCGTCTCGTCCGGCGCGAGGTGCAGCAGCTCCGCCAGCACGGGATCCGGGACGTGCTTGTCAGTGGCCTTGGGCGCGACGCCGAACACCTTCTGCACCTCGCGCACCGCCACCAGCGGCATCAGGCGGCTCGAGAGCTGCTCGGCGCAGCCGTACGGATACTCCCAGAGCTGCTCCATCGCGTCGCCCATGCCGCCGAGCGCCGTCGAGCTCATCGTCACCGTCAGGCCGCCCTGATCCGGCCGCACGTTCGCGGGCGGCACGAGGCCCTCGGTCGCCTTCTTGTCCGTGTCGCCGTAGGTCGCCACCGCCTCCATCTGCACCGGCAGCTCCACGGGGATCGTCTGCTCGACGCCGTCCTTGTACGTCTCGCCCTTGGCGCCCTGCGCGCTGGCCTTGAAGACGAACTTCGCGGGCCCTGTGCCCGTGGCCTTCAGCTTGAAGCGCACCTCGCGCGCGACGCCGTCCTCGAGCGTGACCTTCTGCTCCGCGGGCTGGCCATCGGCGAGCGACACGGCGCCCGTGAGCTCGGCCTTCACCGTGACCTCGCGGTGATCGCTCGCGAGCCCGTTGGTGTTCACCACCACGCCGGCCTCGAACTCATCGCCCGTGTGCGCGAAGCGCGGCAGCGCGGGCTGGATGAGGAGCGGGAGCGAGACGTGGACCTCGGACTGGCCGGCGCCGAAGCGATCCGCCTGCGTCAGCGCCACCGCCATGATGCGGAACGTGGTCAGGTTGTCCGGCAGCTCGATCTCGACGCTGGCCTGGCCCTGATCGTCGGTCTCGACGGTCTTCCACAGCACCGTGGTCAGGAACTTCCCGCGCACCTCGCTCGACTCCTCGCGCCCGCCGCCGCCGCCCGGCTGCAGGTCGCCCTTCTCGCCGAAGCGCTGGCGCCGCACGAGCGAGAGGATCGGCTCGGCCAGCGTCACGCCCAGGCCGCGGTGCGGGAACATGTCGGCGATGAGGTCCGGCACCTGATAACCCGCGAGGCGCAGCACGCCGTCATCCACCGCGTACACCTGCAGCTCGGCCTTGGCGGGCTTGCCCGCCGCGTCCTTCACCGTGAGCGCCACCGGCACCTTCTGCCGCGGCTGCCAGTCGGGCTTGCTCGGCTTCACGTCCACCGAGAGCCGCTTCACCTGCGTGCCCACCTTCAGCTCCGCGAAGCCCACCTTCATCGCGGGCCGGCCCGGATCCTCGCCCGCGGCCTGGTTGCCGTCGGCCACGCGCGGACGCACGAGCAGCACGCCCACGAAGATGTCGGGCACCATCTCCTCCGTGATCGGCACGTCGATCGTCACCGCCGTCCCGCTGAGCTTCTGGATGTGCCGCTGCGACACGCCCTCGCGCTCGACGGAGATGAGCGCGAGGCTCTCGCTGTACGGCGACTTCACCAGCACCTTCGCCACGTCGCCGACCGCGTACTCGGCCTTGTCCGCGACCACGTCGATGTGCGCCGAATCGCCGCGCGCCCACGACGAGTAGCCGGGCCCGAGCACGTACACGCCGTTGCTGGTCATCGCAGTGTGGCCCTGCGCGTCCTTCGCCGTCGCGCGCAGCGTGACCTCGCCGGCCTTCGCGATCGTGAGCGTGCAGGCTTGCGCCTCGATCTTCGTGGTCACCGCGCACGTGGTCAGCTCGGTCTCCACCAGCTCGTTCACGGTCTGGTACACGCCGCCCACGCCCTGCTTCTTGACCGAGTGGAACTCGCGCAGCACCGCGGCCACCTTCACCTCCACACCCTCGACGCGCTTGCCGTCGGGCGAGGCCGCGATCACTGGCACCGTCAGCGGCTTGCCCGCCTCCGCGAAGATGCTGGTGGCGCCGAGGCCCACGTAGAACGACGCGGGGTGCACCACGATCTCCACGCGGCCGGCCTGCGCCTGGCGCGACACATCGGTGACCTCGCTCTCGATGGTGTACGTGACCGCGCTGCCGCCGGGCGTCTCCGTCTTGCCCGCGTCGATGGCGAGGTTGCCCGTCTTGTCGATGGTGCCCTTGCCCGACGCGACGAAGCCCGAGGCCATCGGCTGCTCCTGCGGCATGTTCTCGCCTTCGTCCGACCACGAGCGGAACGACTGCGGGCCGAAGAGGAAGCCGCTCTGGCCAGGAGGCGAAAAGCCGTTGGCGTTGCGCGTGACCGACCAGCTCGCCGAGGCGCCCGTCATGGCGCCGCCGAAGAGGTAGCGCGCGGACACGGTGGCCGCGAGGGTGTCGCCGGTGAAGAGCTGCGCCTTGGGCGTGAGCACGTCCACGCGGAAGGTGGGCGCGCGGTACTCGGCCACGCGGAAGTTGCCCGACCACTCGCCCTGCGAGCCCTTGCCCTTCGCGCCGACGTCGGTGGCGTGCATGGAGAAGCCGCCGAGCTTGGCCTCCTTGGGGATCTTCAGGTCGAACGTGAAGGTGCCGTACCTGGACAGCTTCACGCTGTGCGTGTCGATCGCCTCGCCCTCGCGATCGTTGGTCTCGACCTTGATCGCGGTGCCCTCGGGCATCGTGAGCAGGCCCGTCGCCGAGCGAGAGTCCTTGCGGCGCAGCACGCCCTTGACGTGCACCGTGTCACCCGGTCGATAGAGGCCGCGGTCGGTGAACAGCGAGCCGAGCGGACTCTGCGCCAGCGCGTCGAGCTCGTACGAGATGTTCTCACCGCGCGCCGTGCCGTCCCAATCCGTCGTCGAGACGCCGACGTCTCCGTCGAGGAGCGCCGCGACCATCACCTTCGGCTCCTCCCAGTTCGCGCCCGCGTTGGCGTTGCCCGTCAGCTCCGCGCTGCCGCCGAAGTTCACGAGCCCGTCCTGGTCCGTCTTGCCCTCCGCGGTGACCCTGCCGCCCGGCGCGTACACGCGCACCGTCGCGTCCGGCACCGGCGTGCCCTTGGAGAGCGAGGTGACCCACACCACGCTCGAGGTGAGGCCGATCTTGGCGTGCGGCACGAGGTCGGTGATCTGCGCCACCGAGGTGAGGTCAGGCCGGTCGTGGGCGACGTTGGGGATGCGCACGTACACGAGGCCCGTCTTCTTTCCGTCCTTCAGGGCCTTGCGCAGATCGATGCCGTGGATGTGCGATTCGTTCTTGGGGTACGGCAGCGGCTCGTTCACCGTCACGCTCGCTCCGCGCGGCGGCGCGCACTGCCCCGTGCACCCGCGCTGCGCCTGGTACTCCTCGAGCGAGAGCTCCCACAAGGTCGCGTTCAGCGTCGGGATGTTCGTCACCTGCAGCGGCAGCTTGCCGTCGCCGTCCGCCTCGTAGAGCCCGTGGTGCGAGCCGAGCCAGATCGACGGCTCGAGATCGTCGGTGGAGAACTCCTGCTCGAACGGCTTCTGCGTGGTCTGGCCGAACGTGTCGGGCACGCCCGCGCTGATCTTGATCTTGTACCTGGTGCCCGGCTTGAGCGACGCGGGCAGCCGCAGGCCGGTGTCCGAGTCGAAGCGCATGTACTGCTCGCTCTCGGAGGTCACGTCCTTCCACGCCAGCTCGAGAGGCGGCTCGAAGCTCACGTGCGGCGCGAGCGTGTCGAGGGAGCCGATGGGGTTGGTGAACTTGATCGACGGCGGCCCGCGCGTGCAGTGGCCGTTGTCCCAGGCGCAGCGCGCGAACTCGGCGAACTCCATCGGGCCGTAGGTCGAGCACGAGCTGCGGCTCTCGCCGCCGATGGGCAGCGGGCCCTGCGCGGCCTTGGCGTTCACGTCCAACGCGAGCACGAACGGCGTCGCCAGCGGCAGCGGCTTCACCGGCTGCAGCGTGTAGCGGGTCTGCTGGTTCTTGAACTTGAGCGCGTCCGGATCGGCGCGCTCGAACCGGGGCCGCGAGCCCTCGGGCCGCGCCTTCTCCTGCTCGATGCGCTCGTCCTGGACGTTGACCGACTTGGTGATCTTCGCCGCGACCTTCTCGCCGCCCTTGAGCTCGAAGAAGAACGCCTGATCGGCCGCCGCGAGCGGCTGGTTCACGGTGACGTCGAAGCTCTGGTCTGCCTTCGACCAGCGGCAGCGGTCGCCATCGGGCTGCACGTTCTGCACCTGGATCTGCGGCGTGTGGAACTTGAACGTGTACGCGTCCGCGAGCCTGGTGCCGTCGATGGCGACGAAGCCCTTGGGCACGGTGATCGTGTACTCGGTCGAGTACGGGAGCTGCCTGGCCGGGATGAACTCGAGCGACGAGCTGCCGAGCCAGTGCCACGCGCCCTCGGCCTTGGGCGACAGGGTGACGCCCTTGGAGAGATCGGTCTGGTCGGCCTGCTCCAGCGTGCCCAGCGGGAGGATGGGCTTGGAGAACGTGATCGTGGGGTGATCGAGGCCCGAGAGCTCACCCTGCGGGCGCGCGCTGACCACGCTGACCGCGCTGGCGTCGGGCGCGGCGATGGGCGTGATGTCCGGCGGCGGCGGAGGGGCCAGGCCAGTCTGCGCAGCTTGCGTGGTGCCGCTGCTGGTGCCAGGACCGTTGGAGCTTGGGCAGGCGAGGGCCGCCGCGAACAGCGGCAGGACGACGAGAAGACGCCTCATGGGGGAATCCCTCCGAGAATGGAGCGCGCAGTGTAGCAAGGAGCGGTGCAAGGGGAGCGCCAAGCTGCGTGAGAGCGAGGCGGGCAGGGGAATGGCGGTGATCTACCAAGCGTATAGTGAGTTCTACGAAAGGTATCGCTCCCGGTGGAGATCTTCGAAGTTCGATCATTCACCGCTGAGACGCGGAAGCGCAGAAGTCTGGTTCAGGAGTTGATTGGGATTCGTTCGGCGCTTCGGCGCCTCTGCGGTGAGTCGTCGCCCTGGCTCATCTCACCCGAACGAGACGGGATCCACATCGACTGCGAGCGTCGTGCCCGCGATCGTGTGCTCGTCGAGCAAACGCCGCGCCACGCGCTGCAACGGGCCGTGCTCCTTGGCGCGCAGCAGGACCTGCCAGCGGTGCTTGCCGCGCAGCCGTGCGAGCGAGGCAGGCGCCGGGCCGAGGACCTCGAGCGCCTCTCCGCGCGTGGCGAGATTGCGTGCCGTCTGCGCGCAGCGGCTCGCGGCGGCCTCGACGTGCGATTCGTCGTTGCCCTGGATGAGCAGCGCGCACATGCGCGCGAAGGGCGAGAACCCGAGCGTGCGCCGGCGCTCCAACTCCTCCCGCGCGAAGGCGAGCCAGTCGTGGTGCTGCGCGGCGAGCAGCACGGATTCGTTCGGGCGCAGCGCCTGCAGGATCACGCGGCCCGGCCGATCACCGCGACCCGCGCGGCCGGCGACTTGGAGGAGCAACTGCAGCGTGCGCTCGGCGGCGCGGAAGTCCGGTTGGTGCAGCGGGCCATCCGCGTCGAGCACGCCCACCAGCGTCACGCCGGGAAAGTCGTGCCCCTTGGCCACCATCTGCGTGCCCGCGAGCACATCGAGTTCACGCCGCGCGAAGCGCGCCAGCAGCGACGCTGCCGCGCCCGCCGAGGTCACCGCGTCGCGATCGAGCCGGCCCACGCGCGCGCCCGGCAGCAGCACCGCGAGCTCTTCTTCGAGCCGCTCGGTGCCCGCCGACAACGGCACGATCTCCTCGGCGCCGCACGCGACACACTCGCTGCGCGGAGGCTCGGCGTGCCCGCAGAGATGACACAGGAGCCGCGCGCCGCCGCGCTGGTGCTGCACCAGCGCCACCGAGCAGTTCGGACAGCCCACGGCCGCGCCACACGAGCGGCACCACAGCGTGCGCGAGTGCCCGCGCCGGTTCAGGAAGAGGATGGCCTGCTCGCCCTTGCCCAGCGTGTCGCGCAGGGCCGCGTGCAGCTCGCCGCCGATGAGCCGCGGACCATCGTGCGCCGCGAGCAGCGCCTTGCGATCGACGAGCTGCACCTCGGGCAGCGGCCGCGCGTCCACGCGCTCGGGCAGGGAGAGCACCGTGAGCTTCCCCTCGGCAGCGCGCTGCAGCGATTCGAGCGAGGGCGTCGCGCTCCCCAGCACGCACACGGCCGCGATCTTCTGCGCCCGCACCAGCGCCAGATCGCGCGCGTGGAATCGCAGGCGCTCCTCGGACTTGTAGGAGGGCTCGTGCTCTTCATCCACCACCACGATGCCCAGGCGCTGCACCGGCGCGAACACCGCCGAGCGCGCGCCCACCACGATCCCCGCACGGCCCTCGAGCACGCGCAGCCACTCGGAGAGGCGCTCCGAATCCTTGAGCCCCGAGTGCAGCACCGCCACGTCGTCGCCGAAGCGCGCACGGAAGCGCCCCGCGAGCTGTGGCGTGAGCGCGATCTCGGGCACCAGCACGAGCGCGCCGCGGTCCTGCGCGCGCGCCGCCGCGATCGCCTCCAGGTACACGTGCGTCTTGCCGCTCCCGGTGACGCCGTGGAGCAGGAAGGGCGTGTACGCGCGCCGATCGATCGCGGCCGTCAGCGTCGCCAGCGCCTGGGCCTGCGCGGGCGTGTGCGCGTGATCGGTCTTGCCCCAGGGCGCCTCGGGCATCGCCAGCGCTCCGGCGGCGGTCTGCGAGCGCACGATGAGCGCGCGCTGCTCCAGCTTCTTCAAGAGCGGCCGCACGCCCGGGAAGGCCGCCAGGACCTCCTCGAGCGGCACCGCCTTCGCGCGCGCGAGCAGCCAGTCGAGCACCTCCTTCTGCTTGGGCGCACGCGCGACCACCTGCGCGTCCACACCGGGCGCGGCCGCGACCAGATCGATCATCGGCGCCTGCACGCGCGCAGCGGCCTCCTTGCGCGTCAGCGTCACGAGGCCGCGCTTCTCCAGCGCGCGAAGCTGCTCGGCGGACACGTCCTCCTCGCGCTCCACCCGCAAGAGCAGCCCGCGCGTGCGCAAGAGCGATTCGCTCGCGCTGGGATCGTCGCCAAAGAGCGTGCGCTCGCCCTGCATCAGCGCGCGGCCCGCGTCGGTCACCTGCGCCGACAGCTTCTCGCGCACGTCCAGCCCCGGCGGCAGCGCCCCGCGCACCGCGAGCCCGAGCGGGTGCAGATAGTGCTGCGCCGCGAATCGGCACAGCTCGATCACCTCCGGCGACATGAGCGGCGCGTCGTCGAGGAGCCGCAGCACCGAGCGAGTGCGCGAATCACGCTCGCCGTCGCGCACCGACAGGATCACGCCCGACAGCTTGCGCGGCCCCAGCGGCACCAGCGCGCGCCGGCCTGGCACGCCCTCGGCCCACAGCTCGCGCGGCAGCTCGTACGTCAGCACCCCGCCAGCCGCGGGCACCGGCAGCGCCAGCTCGGCCAGCCGCACGGTGTCGTCGGGAGTCACCAGAGCGATTCAGGTCCGACGCTACTCGTCGTCCTGCTCCTCGGCGGGCGGCGTGTCCTTGAAGCCCGCGATCGACAGCGACTCGAAGCGCGCGAGCAGCGCCTCGCCCTGCCACAGCTCGATCGAGCGCGGGAACCACTCGCCCGCCGCCGGATTTCCGTACTGGAGCAGGCGCAGATCGTGGAGCTGATCGCCGACCTTCGCGAGCAAGCGCGCCGGCGCCGAGGTCTCCTTGTAGAGCCAGAGCTGCGGCCGATCGAGCTGCCGCGGACCCGCGCCCAGCACGATGGCCACGCGATCGTAGAGGCGCGCGAGCGAGGTGGGCAAGAACTCGGCCGGCACGCCCGCGCGCTGGGCCGCGCCACGCAGCGCCAGCTCGGCGTCGTTGGCGTTGAGCCCGCGGTTCGCGATGAGCGGACACACCAGCGTCAGGAGCTCCGCCGCCTGCGAGCCGAGCCCGCCGTCCTCGGTCTTGCCGGCCTTGAACGACGCGGTCTTGCCGTTCGCGTCCAGCGCGCACCCGAGCGGAAACGAGAGCGTGAGCCGCGCGTTCACCGGCGCCTGGTCCGCGATGGTCAGCCAGCCCGACAGCGCCGCCTCCTTGGACTTGCCGCCCTCGTTCACGCGCGCCGCCGCGCGCCGCAAGAGCGACGCCGCCGACGGGATGTACGCGCCCGCCGCTGTCGCGAGCCCGACGCACACGAGGGAGACTGCGATGTGTGACCGCAGCTTCACTTCGTCACCTCGCGCAGGTACGCGAGCAGCCCCTCGCGCAGCTCCGGCCGCTTGAGCGCGTACGCGATGTTCGCTTGCAGGTAGCCGAGCCGGTCGCCCGCGTCGTGCCGCACGCCGTTGAAGCGCACGCCCACGAGCTGCCCCTTGGCCGCCAATTGCGCGAGGCCATCCGTGAGCTGGATCTCGCCGCCCGCGCCCGGCTTGGTGTTCGCGAGGATGGGAAAGATCTCCGGCGGCAGCACATAGCGCCCGATGACCGCAAGGTTCGACGGCGCCGTGCCCTTCGGCGGCTTCTCCACGATGCGATCGATGAGCACGTGCGGCCCATTCCCGAGCAGCGGCCCCGCGCCCACGCCGTACATGTGCGCCTGATCCTCCGGCACCGGCATCAGCGCCACCGCGGCCTTGCCCGTCTCCTGCGCCACGCGCCAGAGCTGCCCGATGCCCGGATCCTCCGAGTCGATGAGGTCGTCGCCGAGCATCACGCCGAACCACTCGTCGCCCACCGCGTGCCGCGCCGCCAGCACCGCGTGCCCCAGGCCCATCGGCTCCTTCTGCCGCACCGAGATGATGCGCACCGAGTCGCTGATCTTGCGGATCTGCTCGAAGAGCTCCTTCTTGCCCTTCTTCTGCAGCGTGTCCTCGAGCTCGTAGCTGCGATCGAAGTGGTCCTCGATCGAGCCCTTGCCGCGCCCGTTCACCACGACCACTTCCTGCGCGCCCGCGCGCAGCGCCTCGTCGACGATGAGCTGGATGGTGGGCTGATCGACGATCGGCAGCATCTCCTTCGGCACCGACTTGGTGGCCGGGAGGAAGCGCGTGCCGAGACCAGCCGCGGGGATGACCACCTTGCGCAACGGACGATTGGACACTTGCGGACTCCTCGAAGGAATGCACGGCGCCCCCTCCGCCGCGATCGATGCGCGTTTCTAGCACCAATGCCGTCGCGGTGTAGAGCGCCACCTCTCGTGTTCAAGCGTCGGCAGTTCGCGCCGCGGACGGAATCAATCTGGCCCGCGTGCGGAATGCGACTACACTGCGCCCCATCGATGAAGACCGCGCTCACCCGCTGCAGCTCCATCACCGCCATCGCGCTCGTCGCGCTCGCCTCAGCCGCCCACGCCGGCTCGATCGCCGACGACGGCGCGCCCTTCGTGGGCACGCTGCAGATGCCGCGCACCACGGGCATGGGCGGCGCAGGCGCAGCGGTCGCCAGCACCAACGACGCGCTCCTCATCAACCCGGCCGGCCTCTCGCAGCGCAAGCGCTACCACCTCGAGGTCGACGGACTCTACGACGCCAAGTTCCCCGCGCAGATGGTCGACATCTCCATCGTCGATTCCTCGAGCGCCGCCGTCGGCACCGGCCTCCTCTTCCAGCGCGTCGGCTCCGGCCAGCCCGGCGGCCGCGGCGAGGGCTGGGACCTCGGCCTCGGCTACGCGTACCCCGCGGGCGGCTACAACTTCGGCGGCCTGACCAAGTACCTCCGCTACGACACGCCCGGCGGCCAGGTGCGCCAGTTCGCGCAGGACCTCGGCATCCTCGGCGGCGGCGGCGGCTTCAGCTACGCCGTCGTCATGCAGAACATCTCCACCAGCGCCATCCCCGGCTTCCCGCTCACGGGCATCGCCGGCATCGCCTTCGGCAGCGACCAGAGCTACCGCATCGCCATCGACTACAAGACCGACCTCTCGGACACGAGCAACGTGAAGCACCGCTTGAACACGGGCCTGGAGTTCGCGCTCGACACCAGCATCTACGTGCGCGGCGGATACGATTGGTCGCCCACGTTCCACCAGCACTGGGTCAGCGCGGGGCTGGCGTTCATCACGGATCGCGTGTCGGTGTCGCTGGCGTGGCAGCGGCGGGTGGTGGGGCCGCTCGATCAGCAACTGCAGGCGGGGATCACGCTGTACTTGGAGTGATCCTCTCGCAGCACCCAACGCTTGCCTCGCGCAAGCGACCTTCGGCAACCCTCGCCAAGCCAACGACCTGCATTGGATTATCGGTGGGCCTCCAACCTTCAATCTGTCCTCCACCGCGCAAAGCCGCGCCGCGTCGGGAGATTTCTCTCGGGTAAAACTACGCGGACCCACCCGCGGATCATTCCTGTATCCCTTGTTTTCGCTGTGACGATGAGGTGACGCTGGTCACGCAACCGAGGAGCAAGCCTGACTCGGATGTGCGCGAAGCGGCGGGGGCCGCGCTCGACTCGTAGGCCACCTGGAGTGCCGTCTGCGCACGCGGCGACCGATCATGCAAGCCAACCTGAAGATGCTCTCGTGCGCGCTGGCGCTGGCCTGCGCGATCCCGCTCGCTTCGTCCGCGCAGACGGTGACCGCGTCGGGTGACCTGCAGCGCTTCCAGCCCGCGGGCGTGCCGTACACGGGCTTCTCGGCGGCGTCGGGCGATCTCATCGCGCCTGGCGATGCCGTGGTCGGCTTCCACCTCGACTACGCGCGCAATCCGCTCGTCTACATCGTCGACGGGCAGCGGCAGGCCTCGACGGTGGCCAACAACCTCACGCTGCATCTGCACTGGGCGATGGGCCTGCACGAGCGCTTCGAGCTCTCGGTGGGCGTGCCGATCACGCTCTTCCAGAACGGCGACGATCCGCGCGTGAGCGATCTCGCGGAGCAGGCCGTGGGCGACGTGCGCATTCGCCCGCGCATCCAGATCTTGCGGCAGTGGCAGAACGGCATCGGCCTCACCTTCTCGCCGACGATCACGATTCCGGTGTCGAAGAAGAACGCGTTCTCCAGCGAAGGCTCGGTGCGCTTCCTGCCCGAGTTGGGCGCGAGCTGGCGCGGCGAGAAGTGGTTCTTCAGCGGCGACGTGCTCTTCCGCTGGCGCAACGAGAACACGCCGGTCCCGAAGGCGACGCTGGGCAGCGAGCTCGAGCTGTTGCTCTCGGTGGGACGCATCGTCTCGAAGGACGTCGAGCTCATCGGCGAATTGAACGGCGGCATCTCGTTCGCGACCTTGAGCGAGGGCGCGAAGGGAAATCCGCTCGAGGGCCTCTTCGGCGTGCGCTGGCGCTCGGGAGAGAGCTGGACGTACCACCTGCTCGGCGGCGTCGGCATCTTGGGCGCGGCGGGCGTGCCCGATTGCCGCGTGGTGTGGGGCGTGATGTACGGCACCGGCCGGCCGCGTCCGAACGGCACCTGCG
>JAFEBC010000245.1 GCA_018266095.1 Deltaproteobacteria bacterium | reverse complement strand
CGGGCGCCCTCGGCGTCCAGGCGCTCCTCACCATCCCCAAGGCCGAAGACCCGACCTTCCCCTTCGCCAACTTCGCCATCGTGGCGGTGCTCCCGGGCGCGCCGCCGCGCGATCTCGAGCGCCTCGTCGTCGATCCGCTGGAGGCGCGGCTCAAGACCCTGGCCGACCTCAAGACCCTCAAGACCGAGATCGACGATTCGCTGGCGGTGGTGAACGTCGAGTTCCGCGCGGGCGTCGATCCCGACAAGAAGCGCGACGAGGTGCAGCGCGAGGTCACCTCCCTGCGTCCCACGCTGCCGTCCGACCTGCAGCGCCTGGAGGTCAAGCAGTTCAACGCGGCGCAGGTGAACATCCTCGAGATCGCGCTGCTCTCCGACGGAACGGCTGGCGACGTGCTCCTGGACGAGACCGCGCGCCGGCTGAAGAAGCGCCTGGAGTCCGTGGGCGGCGTCGATGAGGTGACGCTGGCGGGCCTGCCGCCGCTCGAGGTGGCGGTGGAGCTCGATCTCGAGCGGCTGGTCGCGCTCGGGGTGTCGCCGAGCGAGGTGCTGGCTGCCATCGGCGGCGAGGCGGTGAACCTCCCCGCGGGATCCATCGACGCGGGCGCGCGCAGGCTGAGCGTCAAGGCCACCGGCGACTTCCCCTCGGTAGAGGCGGTGCGGCGCACCATCGTCCGGAACGGCGGCGGCCGGCAGGGCGCGATCCGCGTCGAGGACCTCGCCAAGGTCGAGCGCAGGCGCGCGGAGGCCACGCAGCTCGCGCGCTTCGACGGGCAGCCGGCGGTGCTGCTCGCGATCAACCAGCGCGAGGGGCAGAACGTCTTCGACACCCGCCGCGCCATCGCCGCCAGGCTCGCCGAGGCTGCGCGGGACCTGCCCGCGTCGCTCCGGCTGGTGCAGGGCTTCGATCAGTCCGACAACGTCTCCCACCGCCTCGGCGGGCTCGGCCGCGACTTCACCATCGCCATCCTGCTGGTGCTGCTCACGCTCCTGCCGCTCGGCTTGCGCGCCTCGTTCGTGGTCATGCTCTCCATCCCGCTCTCGCTGGCGCTGGGGCTCTTCTTGCTGCAGCTCGCGGGGTTCTCGCTCAACCAGCTCTCGATCGTGGGCTTCGTCATCGCGCTCGGGCTCCTGGTCGACGACTCGGTGGTGGTGGTGGAGAACATCGCGCGCTTCCTGCGCGAGGGCCGGCCGCCCCGCGAGGCCGCGATCGAGGCGACCCGGCAGATCGCCCTCTCGGTGCTGGGCTGCACGGCGACGCTGCTCTTCGCCTTCCTGCCGCTGCTGGCGCTGCCGGGGACGGCGGGCCTGTTCATCAAGAGCCTGCCCGTGGCCGTGGTGTTCACGGTGGCGGCCTCGCTCCTGGTGGCGATGACGGTGGTGCCCTTCCTCGCGAGCCGCCTGCTCCGCCCTGAGCGCGAGGAGGGCAACGTGTTCTTCCGCGGCCTGACGTGGGTGATCGCGGTCAGCTATCGCCGGGTGCTGCAGGTGGCCGTGCGCTCCCCCAAGGCGACCGTGGCGCTGTCGTTCGCGCTGGTGCTGGCGAGCCTCGCGCTCGTGCCTCGCATCGGGTTCTCGCTCTTTCCCAAGGCGGGCATCCCGCAGTTCCTGGTGAGCATCGAGACCGCCGACGGGGCGAGCCTCGAGGAGACGGATCGGGCCGCGCGCTTCGTGGAGGCGCAGCTTCGCCGGCACCCGGAGGTGCGCAAGGTGGCCGCGGTGGTGGGCAAGGGGCACCCGCAGATCTATTACAACGTGGTGCCGCGCAACGAGCGGTCCAACGCCGCCGACGTGTTCGCGGAGGTGGACCTCGAGGCGCTGCGCGGCGACGGGGCGCTGGCGGGGTTCTTCGAGACCCTGCGCGGTGAGCTCGCGTACGCGGGCGCGCGCATCGAGGTGAAGGAGTTCGAGAACGGGCCGCCGCTGGAGGCGCCGCTCGCCATCCGGCTGCTCGGGGACGACGCCGACCGGCTGCGGGAGACCTCGGCGCAGGTGGCGCGCGTGCTGGCCTCGGTCGAGGGCACGCGCGACGTCGACGACCCGGGGCGCAAGCAGCAGCTCGATCTGCGCGTGGAGGTGGACCACGACAAGGCGGCGCTCTTCGGCGTCATGCCCCACGACGTCGATCGGGCCCTGCGGCTGGCGGTGGGCGGCGTGGTGGCGGGGCGGTACCGCGCGCCCTCGAGCGACGAGGCCGAGGACCTGCGCGTCACCCTCTCCCGCGGCGGGGAGCGGAGCCTGGGCGGCGGACCGCGGCCCGAGGTGGGCGTGCTCGAGCGGCTGTGGGTCGAGGGGCGGACCGGCGCCGTCCCGCTGCCGCAGGTGGCGGCGATGCACCTGGAGCCGTCCCCGGCGACGCTGCGCCACTACCTGGAGGAGCGCTCGGTCACCGTCACCGCGCAGGTGCGGCCCGGCTACAACACCGACCGGCTGGCCAAGGAGGTGCAGGCGCGCCTCTCGTCCGTGCAGCTCCCGCGCGGCGTGCGGACGCAGGTGGCGGGCGAGCTGGAGAACCGGCAGGAGTCCTTCGGCGGCCTGGGCACGGCCATCCTGGTGGCGGTGTTCGGCGTCCTGGCGGTGCTGGTGCTGGAGTTCCGCACCTTCAAGGGCACGCTCATCGTGGCCTCGGTGGTGCCGCTGGGCGTGGTCGGGGGCCTGCTCGCGCTGTGGCTGTCGGGGAACACGCTGTCGTTCACGGCGGTGGTGGGGTTCATCGCGCTGATGGGGATCGAGGTGAAGAACTCCATCCTGCTGGTCGACTTCACCAACCACCTGCGGGAGCGAGGGGTGCCGCTGGACGAGGCGATCGCGCAGGCGGGCGAGGTGCGCTTCGTGCCGATCCTGCTGACCACGCTGACCGCCATCGGCGGGCTCGTGCCCCTGGTGCTCGAGCGCAGCTCGCTCTACTCGCCGCTGGCGCTGGTGATCCTGGGCGGGCTGGTGTCGTCCACGCTGCTGGCGCGGCTGGTGACGCCGGTGCTCTACAAGCTGCTGCCGCCGGAGCTCGAGCCGCGGCCCGCCGAGGGTCACGCGGCCGTCCTGGACGCGGAGCCGGCGTGAGGCGCGCGGGGCCGCTTGACTCCTCGGCCACCGTGGACTAGACGCTGTCACATGACACTGTCTATCCGGCTCGTCGTGCTGGCGGGCTTTCGCAGCGCCGAAGGGAGGCTCGGGTGCAAGCTGTTCGCGCGCCCGGACGGCTTCCCGGAGGGCGAGGCGGAGCGCCGGGTCGCCCCGATCGTGGAGGCGAAGGGCACGTGCAGGTTCGAGCAGGTGCGGGCCGGCACGTTTGCGGTGGCGGTGATGCACGACCAGAATGCGAACGACAAGCTGGACAAGAACTTCTTTGGCGTGCCCACGGAGGGCTACGGCGTGTCGGGCAACAAGACCCACGCGCTGAGCGCGCCCACTTGGGAAGAGTCGAAGTTCACCCTCGAGGCGGGCGAGACCAAGGTGCTGCAGGTCTCGCTGCGCTACTAGGAGCGACGCATGTCCGTGGCCTTGGAAGCGGTGGGCGGTCCCTCGACGGTGCGTCCGCGCGCGCGCACGCCGTTCCTCGAGCGCTTCGGTCCCTGGGCGCTGGTGACGGGGGCGTCGGACGGCATCGGGCGCGAGTTCGCGCGCAGCCTGGCCCGGCGCGGGGCGAACGTGGTGCTGGTGGCGCGGCGCAAGGAGCGCTTGGAGGCGCTCGCCGCCGAGCTGCGCGGGGCGGGCGTGGAGACGCTCGTGCTGCCGCTCGATCTCGCGCAGCCGCAGGCCAACCAGGAGCTGCTCGCGGCCACCTCCCAAATCGACGTCGGGCTCGTGGTGGCCTCCGCGGGGTTCGGCACCTCGGGCGGCTTCCTCGCTGCGGACCTCGCGCAGGAGCTGGGGATGATCGACGTCAACTGCCGCGCGGTGGCGGAGCTCGTGCACGGCTTCGGCAAGCGGCTCGTCGAGCGGCGCGGCGGCGGGATGGTGCTGCTCAGCTCGCTCCTCGCCTTCCAGGGCGTGCCGCGCGCGGCCAACTACGCGGCCACCAAGGCCTGGGTGCAGACGTTCGCGGAGGGCCTGCGCGTCGAGCTGGCGCCGTCGGGCGTCGAGGTGCTCTCGTGTGCGCCCGGTCCGGTGGCCAGCGGGTTCGGCGATCGCGCGCGGATGGTGATGGACGGCGCCGCGCCCGCGGAGGCGGTGGCGGACGAGACGCTCTCCCGGCTCGGCCGCGCAGGCACGGTGCGGCCCGGCTTCCTCTCCAAGTTCCTCGGATGGTCGCTCGCGCCGCTGCCGCGCGCAGGCCGCGTGCGCGTGCTGGCGAAGGTGATGGCGGGCATGACCAGCCACCACAAGTGAAGGTCAGGCGTCGAGCCGGCCGCCGGCCACCGCGCAGAGGAGCAGCCACAGCTTGCGCGGGGCCGAGACGCGCGCCCGGCCGGCGAACGGGTCGAGGTCCTGGCGCTCGAGGGAGCGCAGGATGTCGCGGTAGAGCAGGGCCATGGCGCGGACGCACACCCGCGCGCGGAAGGACGGGATGAGCTGCACCCCGCGCTCCGCTTGCGCGTACCACTGCCGCGCGCGCCGGATCTGCGACCGCAGGAAGGCCTGGAGGGCCGGGGTCGGGCCGCCTCCCCCGCGCATCGCGGTGAGCGCGTCGTGCGAGAGGCCGGCGCGCACGAGCTCGTCCTGCGCCAGGTAGATGCGGCCGCGGCCGAGATCCTCGTCGATGTCGCGCAGGATGTTGGTGAGCTGCATGGCGACGCCGAGCGCCTCCGCCGCCTCACGCGCCTGCGGCGGGGCCCCGAGCGCCGGCGCGAGCGCGCGTCCGACCACGCCCGCGGCCAGGATGCAGTAGCGCTGCAGCTCGGCCCAGGTCCGCAGGCGCACCGGCTCGAGGTCCAGGGCCATGCCCGTGAGCAGATCGTCGAGGGCCGCCTTCGGGATCCGGAAGGCGCGCTGGGCCCACGCCAGCGCGGCCACCTCGAGATCCGGATCGCCGGGGCCCTCGCTCGCGTACGCACGCTCGAGGCGCGCGCGGGCTTCGCGCAGGGCCAGCCGGGCGCTGGCCGCGTCGGGCGCGCAGTCCACCGCGTCGTCCGCGCGCCGGCAGAAGGCATAGGTGGCGTAGCAGGCGGCCTGCAGCGGGCGCGGCAGGACGCGGGCGGCGAGCGAGAACGTCCGGGCGTGTTGTCTCGTCACCGCGCGGCAGGCCGCGATGGCAGCGTCGAGGCGCTGCGCGGACGGCGCTGGCAGGGTGTCGCTCATCGCTCGCTCAGGTGAGGCGCTCGATCAGGCAGACGAGCTGCTCCAAGTCCGTCCGCACGGCCGCGAGCGAGGGATGCGCGAGCTGACGGCGCGCGAGGGCGCACAGGCGCGCGGTCTCGTCCTGCGCCCGGGTGAGCGCGCCGCAGGCCATCAGGAGCCCGCGGGCGCGCGCGAGGGCGCTCGGATCGTCGCAGCGCAGGCACCGCTGCAGCTCGGCGCGGCCCGTCTCGTCCAGCGACTGCCAGGCGATGGCGATGAGCCAGGTCTTCTTGCCGCCCGCGAGATCGGCCAGCGCGGGCTTGTCGCAGGCCTCGCGCAGGAAGGGCAGCAGGTCGTCGCGGAACTGATACGCGAGCCCCAGCGGCTGCGCGAAGCGGCGCAAGGCCGCCAGGAGCTCGGCCCGCCCGCCCGCGAGCATCGCGCCCGCCACCAGCGGCGCCTCGATGGTGTAGCGCGCGGTCTTGAGGAGCTCCGCGCGCCGCGCCGACGACGGGCACACCTTCTCCAGCGGCAGCTCCGCGAAGGTGAGGTCCAGGAACTGCCCGGCCGCGGTGTCGCGGCAGATGGCGAGCACGGCGCGCGTCGCCTCCACTGCGTTCGGCAGACCACACGAGAGGAGCGCGTCGGTGGCCTCGACGAAGAGGAGATCGCCCGCGACCACCGCGAGCTGTTCGCCCGCGCGCCCGCCGCCGAGGGTGCGGTGCAAGGCCGGCCCACCCCGGCGCGTGTCGGCGCAGTCGGCGATGTCGTCGTGCACGAGGAAGAACGCGTGCATCAGCTCCAGGCCCGCCGCGAACTGCACGAGGCCCCGCGGCTCCGGCGACGCTCCCCCCGCCGCCTGCCAGCCGAGCGACACCAGCCGCGGCCGCACCCGCTTGCCCGGACGCAGCGCGAACTCGGCGACATGCCCCCACGCCTCCCGGATCCCCGGAGGAGCGCGCTGGGGCGAGAGCATCTGCGCCAACAGCTCGTCGAGCGAGGGGCTCACGCCGCCGCTCCCGCAGACACGGCGGGGATGAGCCGGTCGAGCACCTTGGCCGAGCATAGCACGCCCGGCACGCCCGCCCCCGGGTGCGTGCCCGCGCCCACGAAGTACAGCCCGCGCACGTCCTCGCTCTCGTTGTGGAAGCGCAGGTACGCCGACTGCCGCAGCGTGGGCTCGATGGAGAAGCCCGCGCCGTGCATGGACAGCAGCTCGCGCTCGAAGTGGTCCGGCGTGATCACCTTCGCCGTGGTCAGGTCCGCGCGCAGGCCCGGGATCGCCCGCTTCTCGAGGCTCTCGAAGATGCGGTCGCGGTACCGGGTCGCCTCGCGCTCCCAATCGACCGGCCTGCCCTGGTTGTTGGGCACCGGCGAGAGCACGTAGAAGCCCTCGTGCCCCGCCGGCGCGAGCGCGGGATCGGTGCGCGTGGGCGCGTGCAGATAGAGCGAGAAGTCGTCCGCCAGCTTGTGGGCGTCGAAGATGTCGCTCAGGAGTTCGCGGTAGCGCGGCCCCAGCAGGATGGTGTGGTGCGCGAGGCCCGGGTGCGTGCGCGAGGTGCCGAAGTAGGCCACGAAGAGCCCCATCGAGTACTTGAGCCGGCGCAGGCGCGAGGCGGTGTGCACCCTCCGGTGCGCGGGCGCGATGAGCCGCTCGTACACGGCGGGCGCGTCCGCGTTGCACACCACGCGCTCTGCCCGCAGCCGGGCGCCGCCCGCGAGCCGCACGCCCTGCACCCGGCCGGCCTGGACCTCGATCTCCTCGACGGTCTCCCCCAGCCGCACCTCGACGCCCAGCTCGACGCACAGCTTCCCCAGCGCGGCCACCAGCGCCCCGGTGCCGCCGAGCGGGAAGTGGACGCCGAAGCGGCGCTCGAGCGCGCCGATGAGCATGTAGATCGAGCTGGTGCGGAAGGGATTGCCGCCCACCAGGAGCGGCTGGAAGGTGAACACCTGCCGGAGCGCGTCGTCGCGGATGAAGCGGCTGACCGCGCGGAACACGGACCGATCCGAGCGCAGGCGCACCATCTGCGGCACCGCCTTGAGCATGGTCGACAAGCTGCTGAAGGGCACGTCGGCGAGCTGCTCGAACCCGACCTTGTAGATGTCCTCGCTGTGCGCCCGCATGCGCCGCCAGCCGTCCACGTCGCGCGGCTCGAAGGCGCGGATCTGCTCGAGGGTGCGCTCCTCGTCGCCCACATAGTCGAACGAGCGCCCGTCGGGGAACAGCACGCGGTACCAGGGGTCGACCGGCACGAGCTGCACGTAGTCGCTCATGGAGCGCCCGCTGAGCGCGAAGAGCTCCTCGAGCAGGAACGGCGCGGTGATGACGGTCGGCCCGGCGTCGAAGGTGTAGCCGTCCTGGCGGAAGACCATGCCGCGCCCGCCGAGCTGCTGCTGGCGCTCGAGGAGCGTGACGCGGTGGCCGCGCGAGGCGAGGCGGATCGCGGCCGCGAGCCCGCCGAACCCGGCGCCGATGACGATGACGGTCCGTGCAGTGGTCATGCGAGAGGTCGCTGTCGAACGCGTTGAATCCTCATGGTCCCGGTGCTATCAGATGCGTGAGCGATTTGAGCGATTCGCATGTCCGATTCCGGCCAACATCTTGGGAGCGGGGACGTCTCCGCGAGCGAGGCCCTGCTCGTCGAGCGCCTCGGGGCCGCGGCCGTCGAGCGCCTGCGCGACCTGGAGCGGCGCGTCGTCGGCCAGGCGCCGCCGCTGCCCTGGAGCGGGAGGGCCCCCCCGCGCGGGACCGCCCTCGACTGTGACGTGCTGCTCGCGGGAGGCGGGCTGTCGCTCTTGTACGCGGTCACGCTCGCGCGCGCGGGGGTGCGGGTCGCGGTCGCGGACCCGAACGGGGTGGCGCGCGGGCACCGCGAGTGGAACGCCTCGATGCCGGAGCTGCAGGCCCTGGTCTCGGGCGGCATCCTCGACGAGCGGGAGCTGCAAGAGCTCGTGGCGGCCCGCTATGCGCGCGGGCTCGTCCGCTGGCGCGGCTCAGCGCCCGTGTACACGCGCGGCGTCCTCGACGTCGCCATCGACGCGCAGCGGCTCCTGAATCACCTGCGCGCGCGGTGCGGTGCGCTCGGGGTGACGCTGCTCGACGGCGCCGGAGTGATCGGCCAGTCGGTGGGCGAGGGCGGGGTCGAGGTCGCGCTGCGCGATCGCGACGGGGCGGTGCGCACGCTCATCTGTCGCCTGCTCCTCGACGGGCGCGGCGCCTCCTCTCCCTTCGCGCGCTGGGACCTCGTCTGCCCCACCGTGGGCGGCGTCCTCGGGGGCCTCGCCCTGGGTGAAGGCCCGGACGAGGTCGATCCCTCCGTCGGCGAGCTCCTGGTGTCCGTCGACGACGCGCAGGACGGCCGGCTGCCCATCTGGGAGGGCTTCCCGGGGCGCTCCGGACAGTTCACGACCTATCTCTTCGAGTACACCGAGCCGCAGCGCCTGGGCCCGCGCCCCCTCACCGCGCTCTACGGCCGCTTCTTCTCGTCGCTGCACCGGTACAAGCGCGGCGACGCCACTGTGCTGCGGCCCACCTTCGGCTTCATCCCCGCGCACTCGCGCCTGCGACCCCATCCTGCCTCGCCGTCCGATCGCGTCCTCCTGGTGGGCGACGCGGCGGCGCGGCACTCGCCGCTGACCTTTTGCGGATTCGGCGCAGCCCTGCGCAGCTTCGCGCCCGTGTGCGCGCGGCTCCTCGAGCGCTTGGGTGCGGACCGGCTGGACCGGCGCGGGCTGGAGGCGTGCTGGGCCGAGGCGCCGAGCCTGACCGTGCTGGGGGCGCTGGCCTTGATGATGACCGATCGATCGCTGGCGCGGCGCGATCCGGCCTGGACCAACCGCCTGCTCGGGGCCGCGTTCGACGCGCTGGCGGCGCAGGGGGACGAGGCCTTCCGCGACGTGCTCCAGGATCGCGCCGGGCCCGGTCAGATCTGGCGCCTCTTGCGCGCGACCGCCCGCCGCGAGCCGCGCGTGTACCGGGCGGTGATGGAGACGCTCTCCCTGCGCGAGCTCCTCTCGTTCGCGCGCAACTTCGCGGCGTTCGGCCTGCGCGGCGCGGAGGTGACATGGCCGACGTGATCGTGGCCGGCGGCGGGATCGGCGGCCTCTGCGCGGCCATCTCCTGCGCGGCGCGCGGCCACGCGGTGCGCCTCCTGGAGGCGTCCAGCAGCCTGGGCGGCAAGGCAGGCCGCGTCACCATCGACGGCGTCGCCTGCGACACTGGCCCCAGCGTCCTCACCTTGCCCGAGGTCTTCGACGAGGTGCTGCGTCTCGCGGGAGCGCCGCCGCTTCAGCTCGTGCGGCCGCCGCGCTGGTTCCGGCACCGCTGGGCCGACGGCACCACGCTCGAGCTCGGCAACGGCCTGCAAGGGACGCTCGACGGTGTGCAGGCCGCGCTGGGCACGGGTCCGCGCGACGAGCTGGCGCGGTTCCTCGAGCGCGCGAAGGCGATGTGGGAGGTGGCCGCGCCCCGGTTCGTCTGGGGCGAGGCGCCGGGGGTGCGCAGCCTCCTGCGCAAGGGAGCCTTCGATCTGCGCGCCATCCGGCCGTTCACGCGGCTGTGGGACTTCATCCGCGAGGAGGTCCGCGAGCCGCACCTGCAGGCGCTCCTGGCGCGCTACGCCACCTACGCGGGCTCCGACGCGCGGCGCGCCCCGGCGGTGCTGGGGACCATCGCCTGGGTGGAGCTCGGGCTGGGCGGGCACGGCGTCCACGGCGGCATCTCGGCCCTGGTGGATCGCCTGCTCGCGGCTGCACAGGCGCTGGGCGTGTCGATCCAGACGCGCGCTGAGGTGGCGGGGATCCGCGTGCGAGGCGATCAGGCCATCGGCGTCACGCTCGCCGACGGGCGCTTGCTCGACGCGGAGGCCCTGGTGCTCAACGCCGACGCGCGCGCCGTGTTCACCCGGCTGCTGCCGCGCGAGCATCGCCGCCCGCTCGCCGGCGAGCCGAGCTACTCGGGCCGCTGCTACGTGTTCCGAGCGCGCACCCAGGACCGCCCGGCGCACGAGACGGCGATGCCCGCCCGCTACCTCGACGAGCTCGACCAGCTCGCGCGCGGCCAGGCGCCGAGCGATCCGACCATCACCGTCAGCGCCCCGCGCGTGGCGCACGCCGCGCCGTCCTGGACGGACACCGAGCCCCTCTTCGTCATGGTGAACGCGCCGCCGCTGCCGGAGTCCCGGAGCGGTGACCGCCTCGATCCGGACGAGGCCCCGCTCGCTGAGGCCGTGCGCGCGCGGCTCCAGGCGCTGGGCGTGCTGGACCCGCGCGCCGGGCTCGTGTGGTCCCGCGGCGTCACCGCGCTGGCGCAGGCGTTCCCCGACAGTCAGGGTTCGATCTACGGGCAGGCCTCGCACTCGTGGCGCACCGCCTTCGCGCGGCCGGCCAATCGCCTGCCGTGGATCCGCGGCCTCTACCTCGCGGGCGGCTCGGCGCACCCCGGGGCGGGCCTGCCTCTCGTGGCGTCTTCTGGACTGCGCGCCGCGGAGGCGCTCGATCAGGACCTCCGGCCGGCCAGGAGGAGGCCGGCGGGCGCGGCGGTGCTCGCGTTGGCCGCGGTGTGCGCGACAGCTTCGGGCGTGAGCGCGGCAGAGCAGGGCGTGAGCGCGGCGGAGCAGGGCGACAAGGGAACGCCGTCTCCCTCGACGTGGGAGCGCGCGCAGGACCTGCTCCAGGAGTCCGAGCTCCACTCGGGCAACGCCAAGGCCGCGCTCGCGCTGGTCGCGTCCGAGCCCGCGCCGGACTCCCTGGTGGCTGCCGCCGAGGCGTCGTGGCGGGTCGCCGACGAGGCGAAGGATCAGCGCGAGCGGGCGTTCGACGAGGCCGTGCGCCGCGCTCGCCTGGCGGTGGCGGCGGCGCCCCAGAGCGCCGGGGCCTGGTTCTGGCTGGGCATGTCCCTGACCTCGCTCGGTCGCGAGCGTGGGCTGCGCGCGATGATCAAGGTCGCCGACGAGATCCGCGCCGCGCTGCACCGGGCCGAGGCGCTCGACCCGCTCTACGAGGACGCCGCGCCCCTCTCGGCGCTGTGCTCGATGTACCACCACGCCCCCGGCTGGCCGCTCTCCTTCGGCGACCGCGAGACCTCGCGCCGCTACTGCCTGCGCGTGATCGACGCGACCCCGCGGGCCTGGGAAGCGCACCTCGTCCTGGCCCAGCAAGCGCGCGCCGAGGGACGCTTCGTCGATGCCCGCAGGCACCTCGCGGCGATCCTCGACGGCCCGCTCGACGAGCGCACTCCGCTGACCCACCAGCGCTACCGGCGCGAGGCCCAGGCGGAGGAGGAGCGCCTGTGAGCCTCTTGGCGCTGGACCGCTCGTTCGCCGCCGCGCTCCCCAGAGGCCTGCCCGCGGGGAGCGCGTTCGACTGGTGGTACCTCGACGCGCGCGACGATCACGGCGGCGGCCTGGTGGTCATCTGGGCCTCGCGGCTGCCCCTGCTCCAGTCGGGCGAGCCCGCGATCAACCTGTGCGTGTACCAGGATCACCGCGAGGCCTTCTGGCTCCTGCAGCAGCACAATCGCAGCGAGTGGCGCGAGGCGCGGCGTCCCGGCGGCTTCGAGCTGCGCCTGGGCGAGAGCCGGTTCGAGCTCCGCCGCGATGGCGATCGATGCTCCCTTCAGCTCACGCTCGACGCCGATGTGCCCGGCGCCGAGCGGGTGTGCGCGGAGCTCTCGGCCACGGGCCTGACGCCGCTGCGCGACGGCGAGCCCGAGCGGCACGAGCACCGTTGGGTCCCCATCCTCCCTGTCGCGCGGGTCGAGGCGCAGATCGCGTGCGGGTCGTTCCAGTACGCCCTGCGTGGCCCCGGGTACGCCGACCGCAACCTGGGCGAGCGCGGCCTGCGCGAGCTCGGGCTCGGCGGCTGGCAGTGGGGCCGCGCGCGGCAGGGCGAGCGCTGCCGCATCTGGTACGCGCTCGAGGGCGTGGGCGCTGGCGTGGGCGAGACCCACCTCGTCGACTGCGACGGCGTCGCCTTGTCGGAGCGCGTGGTCCGCGGCCCCTCTGTGGAGGAGCGGGGCGCGGCGCTGGGCCTCGAGGTGGACCCGTCTCCTGCGGCCATCGTCGAGCGCGGGCCGTTCTACCAGCGCGCCCTCGGCAGCCTGCGCTGGGACGGCGCCGAGGTGCCTGCGCTGCATGAGCGCTGCGATGTCACCCGCCTCGACACCGTGCTCGGCCCGCTCGTGCGCATGCGCGTCCACCAGACGGCGCGGCGCAACTCCCTCTGGCTGCCGCTGTTCTCGGGCCCGCGCGCGGGACGCTGGTCGCGCCTCGTGCGCTCGCTCCAGCGCCGGGTGGTGCCGTGAGCTGGCTCGTCTCTGGCCCCGCGCTCCTCTGCGCCGCCCTCGCGCTCCTGAACGCGCTGCTCGTCCGCCGCCTGCGCCGCTTGGAGCGAGAGGATCCGCTGCCCCTGACCATCGCCGTGCCGGCCCGCAACGAGGCGCGCGTGCTCGACGCTTGCCTTCTGTCGCTGGTGGCGCAGCCGGCCGCCGCCATCCTGGTGCTCGACGACGACAGCACCGACGCGACCGCGGAGATCGTGCGCGCCTGGTCCGCGCGAGACGGCCGCGTGCGCCTGCTGCAGAGCCAAGGTCCGCCCGCCGGCTGGCTCGGCAAGCCGCACGCCTGCCATCAATTGACGCAGGCCGCGCGCACGCCGTGGCTCCTCTTCGTCGACGCCGACGTGTGCCTGGAGCCGGGCGCCTGCGCCTCGCTCCTCGCGGCCGCGCGCGAGGCCGACGCGCAGCTCGTGACCGCGGTCCCGCGCCAGGTGGTGCGCTCCTTCGCCGAGCGGCTGGTCGTGCCGCTCCTGCACCTCGTCTACTTCGCCCTCGCGCCGCTCTTCTTCGTGCCCCGCCTCCGCGACCCGCGCGTGGTCGCCGCGAACGGCCAGGTCCTCCTGGTGCAGCGCGAGGCGCACCTGGGCTTCGGCGGTCACTCCCACCCGGCTGTGCGCGCCGCGGTCGTCGAGGACGTCGCCCTCTGCCGCGAGGGCAAGCGCGCCGGCCTGCGCGTCCTCTTCGCCGACGCCACCGAAGTCGCGCGGTGCCGCATGTACACCTCCGCGCAAGAAGTGCGGCAGGGCTTCGTCAAGAACCTCTATCTGGGCATCGGCGCCACCCCGCTGCGGGCGCTCCTGGTGGCCGGGCTCCTCGCCTGGGCCTTTCTCTTGCCCTGCGCGGTCCTCCCCTGGGCGCCGACGTGGGCGTGGCCCGGCGTCACGGCGCTCCTGGCGCTGCGCGTGGGCCTCGCCGTGCGCTTCCGGCACCCGCCGTTCACCGCGACCCTCCTGCACCCGCTCGCG
>JAFEBC010000244.1 GCA_018266095.1 Deltaproteobacteria bacterium | reverse complement strand
TGGTGTTCACCGGGCGCATGGCCGCACCAGTTGACGACGATACGAAACGGGCGGCGATCCTCGGAGACAAAGGCGCGTTCCAGCTGTCCCTCTCCTCAGAGTGGAACACCGCGAATCGCGCTGCTCTTGAGCGAAGCAGGCGGATCGCCGAGCTCATCGAGCGGGTCCAAGCCGCAACGACGTCCACGGTTCCCTCGGCGTTGGTGGAAGAGGAGAAGACCCCAACCCCACAGCAGAGCGACGTCGACGTCCTGGTACGGCTGATTCAACGTTGGGCAGCCGCAATAGCATCCGCAGGCCAAGCCCTTCTCGACCCTGCTGCGTCAAAACAACCAGCTTCCCCGCCTCCGCCAGAGGAGATGGTCAACTTGTGCGCGATCTTCGGTCTCGAGACGTGCACGACCAGCGAGCTGCTCAGTGTGGCTCGGTCGCTGCAACACTCTCGACGCCTCGCAAGGCGCCTTGGACTACCGTTGGCGGACGAGTTTCATTGGAGTGCAGGAGGCGAGCTTGGTGCGAGCTACTCGAACGTCGACGTGTATCCGGACAGGACGCTGCAAGCGGCGACCAAGTCCTCGTTCGACAAGTTCACCTTGCACTTCGGCGCGATCGAGCGCCTCTACTCAAGGTCCTACAGTCCGGAACTGCTTTCCTCGAGTGCGCGGGCCACAGTCGTGCTCACCTTCCGAGAGTCCTTCGACTACGTAGGGGACGAAAAGGTGGCGAAGGCTCGTCGCTGTACGAACCTGCCGACAACAGACGCAGGCGTGAGCGGGCAAGCCTGTGACGATGTGTTTTATGCCAAGGCCCCATACAAGTCTCAGCTCACCGGAACCGTGCAGGGAGCGGTGACCATTCAATTGCCGTTCACGGTCGCCGCTGGGAAGTCGACCACCGCAAGTCCGAAAGGCGCAGACAAGAGCGGCACGAGTAAGGGAGGAGGGGACGATGGCTCCGCGGCGCTGTATGCCCCCGGGCTCGAGTTCTCCACGGCTTACAAGCGACTCCTCACATACGACAAGGTCGTCGACTTTCGTGCGCTCCTCTTCCTGGCAGGTGGCGACGTGCTCAAGGCTCGCTCAGGTCTGGGCGTGTCCTGGTCCATGCCCGTCCATCCTGATCCCGGCGACAACAAAGTCCAGGACTTCAGCGTCTTCGCCTTTGTCGCCGCCGACTTCGACGTCGGTTACTGATCCAAAATCCCTCGGCAGACCAACGTCCATTCGCAAATGTCAGCCGAGGTGAGGTAGAATCCTACACATGGGTTCTGCGCTCCCCGGCTTGGACGAATCGACTGCCGACGAGCTCTCGATGAAGCGGGCCCAGCGGCGCACCTCTCTCGACCTGGTGCTCGCATTCGAGTGCCACCGGCCGCTCGCGGAGCCGCTCGCCATGGGCCTGGCCGGCGTCGAGCGCGTGGTCATCGGTCGCGCCAAGTCCCGGGTCTCCGAGCTGGTCGAGCGCGAAGGCGTGCGTTCACTGCGGGTGGGCGTCCCCGATCGCTGGATGTCGGCGGAGCACGTGCAGCTCACCCGGGTGCTCGGTGGGTGGGTGGTCGAGGACCTCGAATCCAAGAACGGCGTCGTGCTCGATGGCCGCCCCGTCCAGAAACAGGAGCTGCGCGAGGGGGCTCTTCTCGAGGTCGGGCACACATTCTTCACGCTACGCAAGGGAGGCCCGCAGGCGTCCAAGGGGCGGGCGCGAGAGCTCATCCCGACACAGCACGCGGGGTTCGGCAGCGATCTCGACCGGCTCGATCGTGTCGCGCCCTCGCTCGTGCCGGTGGTCATCCTCGGCGAGAGCGGCACGGGCAAGGAGCTGCTCGCGCAGGTGACGCACCGGCTTTCGGGGCGCAAGGGACCGTTCCTGGCGCTCAACTGCGCGGCGTTGCCCAAGACGCTGGTCGAGAGCGAGCTGTTCGGACACAAGCGCGGCGCGTTCTCGGGGGCCGACACCGATCGCACTGGCCTCGTGGTGGCGTCGAGCGGGGGCTCGCTCTTCCTCGACGAGATCGGCGACCTGCCGCTCGAGGCGCAGGCGTCGCTCTTGCGCGTGCTTCAGGAGCGCGAGGTCATGCCGCTGGGTTCGACGCGCGCGGTGAAGGTGGACTTGCGGCTCATCGTGGCGACGCACCGCGACCTCGAGGCCCTCGAACGCGCCGGGCAGTTCCGCGCCGACCTCCTGGCGCGCCTGGCTGGCTTCACCTTGCGTTCGCCGCCGTTGCGAGAGCGCCGCGAGGATCTGGGGCCGCTCATCGCGCGGTTGCTCGAACGGCACTTCGAAGGGCGCGCGCAGGAGCTGACGTTCTCCAGCGAGGCGGCGCGAGCGATCTTCCGGCACGCGTGGCCGCTAAACGTGCGCGAGCTGGAGCGTGCGCTGATGACCGCGGGCGTGCTAGCCGAGGATGGCGAGATCAGCCTCGAGGCGCTGCCTCTGTCGGTGCGCCAGCCGGCGCCGAAGGTCGAGGCGCAGACGCTGTCGGACCGCGAGAAGCAGCGTCTGAGCAAGCTGCAGGCGCTGCTGAAGGAGCACCGCGGGAACGTCACGGCGGTCGCCGACGCGCTGGGGAAGTCGCGGATGCAAGTGCACCGGTGGCTCAAGCGGTACGGCATCGAGCCAGAGGACTTCCGCGGATAGTCACGCGGTGTCACGCGCGGGGGTGACAGTCGGCGCTGGAAGGCTCGCTGGCCGAGCAGGGAAGCAAGGCTGGGCGGGTTGGACTCGATCGTGCAGTGGGGGACGACATGACGATGCGCGTATTCGAGGATCCGAAGCTGGAGCTCATCCGGCGGCTGCGGGAAGCGGCGGGGATCGAGCACGCGGTGATGGTGCAGTATCTGTATGCGGCGTTCTCGGTGAAGCCGGCGTACGTGGGGCCACCGGGTTTCGGTGCCCACTCTTTCCTCGGGCTGGTCGACGTCGCGAACGACACCTTGTCCCACCTTCGCGACCTCAACAATCTGTTGGTGCAACTCGGCTGCGCCCCTGAATTGCGCAGGGGACGCTTTCCACTCATGGCGCCGAGTCTCCCGTTCGAACTCAGCCTCGAAGGATTGAGCGCCAGGAGTCTCGCCAAGCACATCTACGCGACGGCACCCCGGGAGCTCTTTGAATCGACCAGTCCCGCTGATTGCGCGCTCGTGACTCGGCTCGCGGAACTCCTGCAAGAGGCGATGCCTCCGATTCATCTGGGGAGCCCGTATGAGTCGCTGGTCGACCTGGCTCGCGCTGCAAGACAGACCGAGACGTTCGTGCATGTGATTCAGGGGATCAGCGAGGCGAAGACGAAGAAGCATCACCTGCTGTTTCGGTCCCTCCTCGAAGGGACACACGAGTCCTTGGGGGAGGCGCCGGATGCGTGGAGTTTGCCCTCGAGTGACAATCGATACCCGAGCCTGCCGGTCGCAACGAATCCAACGGTCGCACCGGGTACGCCCGCGTCGATTTGCGATCCGGACCTGCGGGCCCTCGCTCGTGTCGCAAACATCCACTACTGGATCATCCTCGCCGCGCTTGACCTGATGCACCGGTTCCTCGACCCGGCGCAGGTTCTGGAGCACCGGACGCAAGCGTTGCTCGACGGCTGTGTTGTGCCCTTGGGGCAAGTCCTCGCACGCGCAGGGGTTGGCCTCCCCTTTGACTCGTTCGACCTGCAGTGCGGGGAAACGTCCTCGGAAGGTGTCGCCCGACGCCAATTCGCGACACTCTGTCTGGAGGCCGACGCGTTGGAGGCCGTTTGCAGCAAGCTCCTGCCTCCCCGTTACACG
>JAFEBC010000243.1 GCA_018266095.1 Deltaproteobacteria bacterium | reverse complement strand
GAGCGTCTCCAGATAGCGCCCCAGGCCGCTCATCAACCAGGAGGGCGCGCGCGGCAACAGGGCCATCGCGAGGCCCACCGTCAGCTCGTACTGCAGCACGTCGACCATCGGCTTGCGCGCGCCCGAGTCGGGCAGGACCAGCAGCGAATCGAGCGGCCCGTTCGAGGGGAACGCAGTCAGGTGGTACTGGCCCATGCCGCTCGGCGCGAAGTCCGAGAACTCGTCCAGGTTGCGCAGCACCACGAGCGCGGTGCGGCCCTCGGGCGACGGCCAGTTCTCCCACGCGGCCGTGAGCAGCGCCGCGCGGCGCGTCTCCAGCTCCTCCAGCTTCGCCTGCACGTCGCGCTCCGGCAGGTCCGTCTGCAGCTCGAAGTGCGGGCTCGTGGCGCGGAACCAGGCCGGCCCGCCCTGCTCCGGCGGCTTCAGGTGGACACACGCAGAGAGACACAACGCCAGCGCTGCCGCGACGACTCGGTGCATTCGATTCCCCCAGGCATGACGCCCCCTTGGACCCGTCGGGCGCAGCGACGAGCATCGGGCCGCTCGCCATCTTCGATCAAGCGGACAGTTGTGCTACACCGCGCCCCCTCATGATCCGCATCGACAACGTCAGCAAGCAGCACGGCAAGCAGGTCCTCTTCCTCGAGGCGCAGGCGGTCATCCACCGCGGCGAGCACGTCGGCCTCGTCGGCCCGAACGGCGCAGGCAAGTCCACGCTCTTCCGCATGATCGTCAAGGAAGAGCAGCCGGACGAGGGCCAGGTCGCCGTCGATCGCGGCGTGTCCATCGGCTACTTCTCGCAGGACGTGGGCGAGATGAAGGGCCGCAGCGTGGTCGCGGAGACGATGGCCGGCGCGGGCCCCGTGAGCGAGATCGGCGCCGAGCTGCACCAGCTCGAGCACGACATGGCCGACCCCGACAAGGCCGACCAGATGGACAAGATCATCGAGCGCTTCGGCGAGGTGCAGGCGCGCTTCGAGGAGCTCGACGGCTATTCGCTCGAAGGACGCGCCAAGGAGATCCTCGCCGGCCTCGGCTTCTCGCAGGAGATGATGGACGGCGACGTGGGCGCGCTCTCGGGCGGCTGGAAGATGCGCGTGGCGCTGGCCCGCATCCTCTTGATGAAGCCGGACGCGATGCTCCTCGACGAGCCGTCCAACCACCTCGACCTCGAGTCGATCATCTGGCTCGAGAACTTCCTCAAGGGCTTCGAGGGCGCCATCCTCATGACCTCGCACGACCGCGAGTTCATGAACCGCATCGTCGGCAAGATCATCGAGATCGACGGCGGCGAGCTCACCACGTACTCGGGCAACTTCGACTTCTATCTCGAGCAGCGCGCCATCAACGAGCGCCACCACGAGGCGCAGTACGCGCGCCAGCGGGCGAGGCTCAAGAAGGAAGAGGTGTTCATCGCGCGCTTGAAGGCCCGCGCCTCGCACGCCGCGCAGGTGCAGAGCCGCGTGAAGAAGCTGGAGAAGATCGAGAAGGTCGAGGCGCCCAAGAAGGTGGTCGCGCAGCACTTCGAGTTCAAGCAGTCGCCGCGCTCGGGTGAGGACGTGGCGCGCCTCGCGCAGGTGCACAAGCAGTACGGCAGCAAGGTCATCTACGATGGCTTCGACTTCCTCGTGCGGCGCACCGAGCGCTGGTGCGTGATGGGCGTGAACGGCGCGGGCAAGAGCACGCTGCTCAAGCTCATCGCGGGCGCCACGCAGCCGGACTCGGGCGAGGCCTCGATGGGCGGCAGCGTGAAGCTCGGCTACTTCGCGCAGCACGCGATGGACATCCTCACGCCCGACATCACCATCTTCGAGCACCTCATCGGCCACTTCCCCACCGCGTCGCAGGGCTCGATCCGCACGCTCGCCGGCTGCTTCGGCTTCTCGGGGGACGAGGTGGACAAGAAGGTCCGCGTGCTGTCCGGCGGCGAGAAGGCGCGCCTCGTGCTCGCCACCATGCTCTACGACCCGCCGAACTTCCTCGTGCTCGACGAGCCCACGAACCACTTGGACATGGGCACGAAGGAGATGCTGGTCGAGGCCTTGAAGAAGTTCGACGGCACGATGCTCTTCGTGAGCCACGACCGGCACTTCCTGGCCGAGTTGTCGAACCGCGTGCTGGAGCTGACGCCGGAGGGCGCGCACGTGTACGGCGGCGGATACACTGAGTATGTGCAGCGCTCGGGGCACGAGGCGCCGGGGTTGCGGAGCTAGCCGACGCTGGCCCGGACCGGAAGCGGCCTACAGCCCGAACGTGTGCGGACGCTTCCGCGCAGGCGGCGGTGCGGCGGCCTGCTTCGGCTGAGCGCTCCCGCCGTGCGACGACGGCGGCTTCCCGTGCGCGCCCTGCGGACGCCCGCGCTGCCCGCCCGACTTCGCGTGCCCGCCGTGCCCTCCGCGCGCGCCCTGGCCCTGCGGCTTGCCGTGACCACCGCCGCCACCGTGCCCACCGCCGCCACCACGACCACCGCCGCCACCACCGCCGTGCGGCCGGCCATGTCCACCCGAACCCTGCGGCCGCGCATGCCCGCCCGAGTGCCCGCGCGCCTGCCGCTCGTGCTTCTCGTGCGCCGTCTTGGCCCGCTCCAGCTCCTGCACGAACGACTGGTTCTCGCGATCGATGCGCGCCCGCGGCACCGGCCCGCCCAAGAGCCGCTCGATGTCGCGCAAGAGCTCCTTCTCCTCCTCGCTGCAGAACGCCGACGCGAGGCCCTCCTTCTGCGCGCGCGCCGTGCGGCCCACGCGGTGCACATAGTCCGCGGGCACGTTCGGCAGGTCGTACTGGATCACGTGGCCGATCTGGTCCACGTCGATGCCGCGCGCCGCGATGTCCGTCGCCACCAGCACGCGCACCGTGCCCGACTTGAAGTCCGCCAGCGCCCGCTGCCGCTGGCCCTGCGAGCGATCCGCGTGGATGGCCGCCACCTCATGCCCCGCGCGGGTCAGCGCCTTCGCCAGCCGGTCCGCGCGCGCCTTGGTCCGCGTGAACACGAGGCACGAGCCCGCGATCTCGTCGAGCAGCGCCAGCACCAGCGCCGTCTTCTCCGTCTGCTGCACGAAGTACGCGCGCTGCTCGGCCCGCTTGGCCGTCGTGCCCGAGCGCTCCACCTCGACGCGCGTCGGGTGCTTCAGGTGCCGCTGCGCAAACTCGGCCACTTCGCCGGCCATCGTCGCCGAGAAGAGCATCGTCTGCCGCTGCGTCGGGATCTTCGCGAGGATGCGATCGAGCTGCGGCTTGAACCCCATGTCCAGCATGCGGTCGGCCTCGTCGAGCACCAGGATCTCGACGTGATCGAGCTTGGCCGTGCGCGAATCGAGGTGGTCGTTCAGGCGGCCCGGCGTCGCGATGATGACCTCGGTCCCGCGCCGGAACGCGTCGATCTGCGGATTCATCCCCACACCGCCGATGACCGTCCACCCGCGCACACGCCGCTCGGTGCCGAACCGGGTCAGCTCGTCGCCGATCTGCTGCGCCAGCTCACGCGTCGGCGCCAGGATGAGCGCGCGCGTCTGCCCGCGCTTGCCCTCGAGCCGCTCGAGGATCGGAAGCAGGAACGCCGCCGTCTTCCCCGTGCCCGTGGCCGCGCAGCCGATCACGTCCTTGCCCGCGAGGGCCGGCGGAATCGCGCGCGCCTGGATGGGCGTCGGGTGGATGAACTTGTTGCGCGTGAGCGTCTCGAGCAGGTCGGCCTTGAGGCCCAGCTCTGCGAACGTGACCTGGTGCGGCTGCGCGGGCGCCTGCGGAGACTGCGGCGCGGGATGCGCGTGCGACGGCTGCGGATGCGGCGAAGGATGCGGATGCGACTGCGACACGAAGACTCCAATGTGCGCGAGAGTTCGCGCCGGGGGCGGAGTCTCACGTTCAGAGTGCGGGAAGCAAGCGTAAGTTCACCCGGCCTCCTCCTGCCCACCCCGGCTTCGCCGCCCCGGGCTCGCCCCTTGCCTTGACAACCGGCGCCGCCCCATATATCCGTCCACCCGGATGAAGCGATGAAGACCTCCGCCGCACAGCCCCTGAACCGCCCCGCGGCCCTCCTCGGCTGGATGGAGGGCCTCGCCGACGCCACGCGCCTGCGTCTCTTGCGCGTGCTGGAGCGCGAGGAACTCTCGGTACAGGAGCTGTGCGAAGTGCTGCGCCTCCCGCAGTCCACCGTCAGCCGCCACCTGAAGACCCTCTCGGATCAAGGCTGGCTCGAGAGCCGCAAGCAGGGCACGGCCACGTTCTACAAGTTCAACACCTCCGCTGACGCGGGCGCGCGCCGCCTCTGGAAGCTCGCGCGCACCGAGACCGACGGCTGGGCCACGGTGGAGCAGGACGAGGTGCGGCTCGAGGCGCGGCTGCGGGCGCGGCAGGCCTCGGCGCAGGAGTTCTTCGCGGGCGCGGCGCAAGAGTGGGAGACGCTGCGGGCCGAGCTGTATGGGGCACGCTTCGAGCGCGAGGCGCTGTTGGGCCTGTTGCCTCCCGAATGGACCGTGGCGGACCTCGGCTGCGGCGCGGGGACCATGAGCGCGTCGCTCGCGCCGCACGTGCAGAAGGTCATCGCGGTCGATCAGTCGGCGGCCATGCTGCGCACAGCGCGGCGGCGCCTGGGTGAGCTGGCGAATGTGGAATTGCACCGCGCTGAGCTGGAGCAGCTCCCCTTCGCGGACGCGACCGTGGACGCCGCGCTCTCCGTGCTCGTGCTCGCGTACGTGGCCGAGATCGCTCCCGTCTT
>JAFEBC010000242.1 GCA_018266095.1 Deltaproteobacteria bacterium | reverse complement strand
CCTCGCCCTTTGCAAGAGAGCGCGACCAGCAGCTCGTCGCCGCAGGCCGCGCAACGCACGCGCGCGAAGCCGTGGGCCAGGATCCCGCAGCGCAAGTAGCGCTCGAATTCAGCGGTGACGTGACGCGGGAGGCTGCCGCCATCGGTGCGGCTCGCGACCTCGGCGAGGAACGTCTTCCAGTGCGTCCGCACGAGCTGGTGCAGCAGCGTTCGCTCGGGTTCGCGGCGGCGATACGAGGCGGGCTGCGCGGCGGCAGCCGATGCGGGAGAGACGGCCACGCGGGCCGCTTTCCAAGAAGCGCGCCAACGCGCTCACGCTCCGAGGCGCCAGAGGGCGGCTTCGGGATGTCCGATTTCAGGACCAGGGGGGGTCCGATTTCAGGACCGGGGTGGTCTCGTTTCGAGACCAGGGCCTGCGCCCTTCCCTCTACGACAGCCGATCCAGAATCAACGGCCTCGGCAACACCGGCCCATCCCCGAGCTTCACCGCCGACAAGAACCGCGCCTCCCCCGCATCCAGCTTCGCCTCATCCGCCGCATGCAACTCCGCCAGCACATCCCCCGCGCGGACGGCGTCGCCGACCCTCATGCGTAACAGCAGCCCCGCCGCGTGATCGACCGGATCTTCCTTCCGCGCCCTCCCCGCCCCCAGGTCCACGCTCGCGAGCCCCACGAGCTCCGCATCCAGCTCCACCAGCGTCCCCGAGCCCTTCGCGCGCACCTCACGCACCTTCTTCGGCTTCGGCAACCGCGACAGATCATCAATCACCCGCGCATCCCCGCCCTGCGCGTCGATCAATTCGCCAAATCGCTTCAGCGCACTCCCGTTCGCCAGCGCCGTCTCCAGGCGCAGCCGCGCCAGCTTCGGATCGCCTTCCACCCCCGGCGCGCCGCCCAGGAGCAACATCTCCGCGCCCAACTGCAGCGTCAGCTCGCGCACATCATCCGGCCCGCCGCCGCGCAGGACCTCGATGGACTCCGCGACCTCCACCGCATTCCCCACCGCGCGCCCGAGCGGCACATCCATGTCCGTCAAGAGCGCCACGCACCCGCGCCCCACGGCCTTGCACAGGTCCACCATCGTGCGCGCCAGCACCTGCGCGTCCGCGAGCGTCTTCATGAACGCGCCGCGGCCCACCTTCACATCCAGCACGAGCCCGTCGATGCCCTCCGCGAGCTTCTTCGACAGGATGCTCGAGGCAATCAGCGGCACCGACTCCACCGTCGCCGTCGCATCGCGCAGCGCGTACAGCTTGCGGTCCGCGGGCGCGATCTCTGCCGTCTGCCCGATGAGACACAGGCCCAGCCGGTTCACCAGCTCCGCAAAGCGCGCAATCGAGAGCTGCGTCGAGAACCCAGGGATGCTCTCGAGCTTGTCCAGCGTCCCTCCCGTGTGCCCCAGCCCGCGCCCGCTGACCATCGGGACCTTCACGCCGCACACGGCCACCAGCGGGGCCAGCGGGAGCGAAATCTTGTCGCCCACGCCGCCCGTCGAGTGCTTGTCGACCTTCCGGCCCGGGATGCCGCTCAGGTCCAGCACCTGGCCCGAGTGCAGCATCGCGTCGAGCCACGCCGGCAGCTCGTGCACGGGGTCCATGCCGCGGAAGAACACGGCCATCAGGAACGCGGACAGTTGCTCGTCGGCGATGCCGCCCGAGGTCGCGCCCCACACGAGGTGTTGCAGCTCTTGCGGCGACAGCGTTCCACCGTCGCGCTTCTTGCGGATCAGGTCGTAGGCACGCATCGGGCTGCAGAGTCTCCCAAGAGCGATCGAGGCGCAATTTGTAAGTCGTGTGCACTGTTGCACGTGCGTGTTCCAGCGCGGTGGGCACACCTGCTATTGCAGCGCGCATGGCCCCGCGCACACGTCACCTTCAAGCCGATGGCACGCCCAAGTACACGAACCGCCTCGCGCGCGAGACGAGCCCGTACCTCTTGCAGCACGCGCACAATCCCGTCGATTGGCGGCCGTGGGGCGAGGAGGCGTTCGCGGCGGCGCGGAGCGAGAACAAGCCGGTCTTCCTCTCGGTGGGCTACAGCACGTGCCACTGGTGCCACGTGATGGAGGAGGAGTCGTTCGAGGACGAAACGATCGCGCGGCTGCTGAACGAGAAGTTCATCTGCATCAAGGTCGACCGCGAGGAGCGGCCGGATGTGGACGCCATCTACATGCAGGCCGTGCAGATGATGACGCAGCACGGGGGCTGGCCGATGAGCGTGTTCCTGACGCCGGACCAGCGGCCGTTCTATGCGGGCACGTACTTCCCGCCGCGCGATGGCATGCGCGGGGCGCGCATCGGGTTCACGACCATCGTCACCGAGCTGTCGCGCGTGTTCCAGGAGGAGCGCGCGAAGGTCGACGCGTCGGCGGAGGATGTGTCGAGCGCGGTGCGGCAGAGCCTCGTGTCCGAGCCGCCCACTGATTTGCCGACGGAGGCCGTGCTGCACGCGGCGATGGAGCACTACATCGAGGTCTTCGACGCGCGCGCGGGCGGCACGCGGCGGGCGCCGAAGTTTCCCTCGTCGCTCAATGTGCGCTTCTTGCTGAGGCACGCGGCGGGCACGGGCGAGGAATTGCCGCTCTCGATGGCGGCGCTCACGCTGGAGAAGATGGCGCTCGGCGGCATCTACGACCAGGTCGGCGGCGGGTTCCATCGCTACTCGACCGACGCGCAGTGGCTCGTGCCGCACTTCGAGAAGATGCTCTACGACAACGCGCTGCTGACGGTGGCGTACACGGAGGCGTGGCAGCAGACGCACGCGCGGCCCGGGACTGCGCCGGATGGGCAGGCGTGGAGCGTGAAGGCCGAGCTGTTCAAGCGCATCGCGCTCGAGGTGTGCGCGTATGTCGACCGCGAGCTGAGCGCGCCGGAGGGTGGATTCGTCTCGGCGACGGACGCGGACAGCGAAGGGAAGGAAGGCACGTTCTTTGTGTGGACGCCGTCGCAGCTCGTGCGCGTGCTCGGCGAGGACGATGGCGCGCGCGCGGCCCGGCTGTTCGATGTGCGGCCTGAGGGGAACTTCGAGGACGAGCCGCATGGGCATCACGGGCTCGTGATTCCGCAGAGCGCCGTCGAGGGGCAGAGCGTGCTCTCGCTCGCGCAGCTTCCGCTCGCGGACGATCTCGAATTCCTGAATCGCGTGCGGCCCAAGCTGTATGACGCGCGCAAGCAGCGCCCTCCCCCGCTCACGGACACGAAGGTGCTGGCGAGCTGGAATGGGCTGATGATCTCGGCCTTCGCGCGGGCGGGGTTCGTGTTCGACAAGCCGGAGCTCGTCGAGCGGGCGGCGCGGGCGGCGCGGTTTCTGCTCTCAACGCACGTGCAGAACGGCAAGCTCTTGCGCAGCTCGCAGGGGACGACCGCGCGGCATCCGGGGCTGCTCGAGGATCACGCGTTCCTGGCGGCGGGGCTGGTCGAATTGTTCGAGGCCACGGGCGACGCCTCACACTTGGATGCCGCGCGCAGTCTGCATGCGTCGCTCGCGCGCGACTTCGCGGATCCGCAGGGGGGATTCTTTCGCACGCCGAACGATCACGAGCAGCTCCTCGCGCGCGAGAAGCCGGCCTATGACGGCGCGGAGCCGGCGGGGAATTCCGTCGCGGCGCTGACGCTCTTGCGGCTCGCAGAGCTGACCTCGGACGATTCGTACCGCGCGCAGGCTGAGAGCACGCTGCGCTCGTTCGGTGCGCTGTTGAACACCGCGCCGTACGCCATCGGCGAGATGCTGCACGCGGTCGACTTCCTGCTCGGGCCCGTGCGCGAAGTGGTCATCCTGCGCGACGCGAACACGACGGATTCCGAGCTCCTGAACGTGCTGCGCAACACCTACTCGCCGCGCCAGGTCCTGGTGCGCGCGCAGCTCCCACACGCGACCACGCCGCCCGCGCTGCCGCTCCTGCACGAGCGCGGCCTCGTGAATGCGCAAGCCACGGCCTATGTCTGCGTGAAGTCCGCGTGCCAGCTTCCGGTCACTTCCGGACAGGCGCTCGCGGCGCAGCTTCAACCCTGAAGCCGATCTCGGATACAACGCTCGCTCCTGGAGGGAACTCGCATGACCCGCTCGCTGCGTCCGCTGCTGTTGGCGTTGCTCCTCGCCGCACCCACGCAGCTCTCGCCCACGGATGCGCAGGCCGCTGACACGGCACCGCTGCCGGCCTCTGCGCCCGCGCCGAAGGTCACGCTGCTCAAGGCCGCGCGCGTGTG
>JAFEBC010000241.1 GCA_018266095.1 Deltaproteobacteria bacterium | reverse complement strand
CGCGTGGTGTGGGGCGTGATGTACGGCACCGGCCGGCCGCGTCCGAACGGCACCTGCGTGCTCAACGATCCGCTCAGCGGGCCGCAGACGGTGCAGCTCACCGGCTTCGACAGCGACGGCGACGGCATCGACGACGCGTGCGATCTCTGTCCGCACCTCGCGGGCGTGGCGCCGAGCGGGTGCCCTGCGCCGCCTGCGCCGAAGTGCCCCGAGAAGATCTGCCCGATCTGCGCGCCGCCTCCGCCGCCGCCCGAGCCCAAGAAGATCATCGCGCCGCCTCCGCCGCCGATGCCGAAGATCGAGCCGACCAAGAAGCGCCAGGTCATCATCCGGCCCATCGAGTTCGAGTTCGACAAGGACGTGATCAAGCCCGAGTCGCTGCCGATGGTGCAGCAGGTGGTCGACGAGTTCCGCGCCATGCCGCCGGCGATGACGTGCCGCGTGCAGGGGCACACGGACCGCAAGGGCAAGCGCAAGTACAACAAGGACCTCTCCGAGCGCCGCGCGGCCGCGGTGGTGAAGGAGATGGTCCGCCTGGGCATCGACGCCAAGCGGCTGTCGTCGAAGGGCTTCGGCTTCGACCGCCCGGTGGCGCCGAACGACACGGATGAGAACCGGCAGCGCAACCGCCGCGTCGAGTTCGTGTTCGAGATCGCGGACGCGAGCAGCGCGCCCGCGGATGCGCCGGCCGCGGTGCCGGTCAAGAAGACGGAGAGGCTCAAGAAGAAGCCCGACGGTGCCGCTGCGAATCCAGCCGCGCCCGCGCCGCCTGCAGCCGCTGCTGGCACGTCGACACAGGCCGCTCCTGCTCCTGCGAAGATCGTCCCTGCACCCGCGCAGGTGAAGCCGTGACCATGAGGAACTCCATGAAGCGCCTCGCGCCCGCTCTGCTGCTCGCGTCGCTCGTCGTTCCGGTGACGGCGCGCGCGCAGACCGCACAGCTCGACCCGTTCCAGTTCAAGTGGAACTTCGCCTTCGGCAGCGACGGCGTGGCGCGTCCCCTGGTGGCGGGCAGCGGCAACCACTGGGTGCGGCTCAACACGTACACCGGCCGCGACTCGCTCTCGTACCTCGGCTACCTGAACCTCGCGCCCGACAACCTGAGCGGCGACTTCGACGTCATCGCCAACGGGCCCGACGCGGGCAACGCGCCGTTCTCGTACAGCCTCGAGCTGCGCACCGCGTACCAAGGCGTGAAGTCGTTCGACGGTTACCTCGACAACTTCTCCAGCCCCGCGGTCCCGGGCGACGACGTCGTCTACACCAAGGACATGACGCAGCTCTGCAGCCTGCGCGTCGACATCCACCACGCCTGCGACGATCCGAACTACCTGCGCCTCTACGCGGGCCCCAGCACGCTCCAGGGCGGCGAGGACACGAGCAGCGCGGCGCAGGCCGACATCACGCAGAGCCAGGGTTTCGTGCGCAGCGGGTCGCCGGGCGCGTGGGTCACCTCGGGTGAGCTCGTCGTGCCGGCGAGCTCGAGCGCGAGCTTCTACGGCTACATCAACTTCGTGAACGGCGTGGTGTTGAGCTACTCGGGCAACTACGCGACGCCCACCACCGGCGCGTGCCAGGCCGTCGCCAGCATCGACCTCACCGGCCAGAGCTGCTCGCCGCCGACGCACGACCGCCAGACCTCGACCATCAACGGCAACATCCAGATCACCAAGCCCGACGCCGCGAGCTGCGAGTACGGCTCGCTCAGCGGCTGCGCCTCCATCAGCAGCGCGCAGATGCGCGCGACGGGCACGTTCGATGTGCCGCAGACCGACTACGGCCTCTGGGTCTCGGGTGCGGACAGCTACGACGTGAAGCCGGACGGCTCGATCAACTACTCGATCGGCGTCTGGGCGGGCATGACCTCGTTCGCGCAGTACTACTGGGACCGCAACTACTCCCTGTTGAACCTGGGCTGGGCCGACGGCCGCCACGAGCAACTGCAGCCGCCGTTCATCTTGGGCACGCCCGGCTGGAGCCCGGCCGCGGACACCTCGACGCCCGTCGACGGCATCTTCCCCAACGCCAACATCATCGTGCACCGCACCAGCGCGGCCACCGCCAACTACTTCAACGACGGCGCCGTGCTCGACGGGCGCTTCCAGATGAACGGCTGCGTCGCGAACCCCAACCTCAATCCCGACCCGAACTCGAGCTGGTTCCAGATCCGCGGCGTCGAGGACACCTTCGCCACGTTCACGCCGGTCAATCCGTACGGGAGCATGTGGGAGTCGCCCTACATCTTCACCGGGACGCACGGCGGCCGCGCGCTGGCCTGGCTCGATCCGGGCACGACCGCGGATGGCCGCTGGCAGATCCTGGCGACGCCGGGCAACTGGCACGACGATCTGATCAACCACGCGTTCCTGCGCACGGCGACCACGTCGGCGACGGACTATCTGAACGAGACGCTGCAGTACCAGCCGACCACGCAGCGCACGTACACGCTCTCGCACACCTCGTCGACGGACTCGGGCGTGCGCACCGTCGGCTTCAGCAAGCTCAACGTGCGCATGGCCGTGATCAACGGGCCCTCGGCCGCGAGCCGCCTGCGTCCGTTCAGCGCGCCGTATGGCTCCTTCAGCGGCCAGGGCACCGCGGCGGGCGCGCTCTACTCGACCAACAACCTCACCGCGTACGGTCCGTCAGACGCGCTGACCACGCAGATCCTCCACATCGTCGCGCCCGCGGGCAGCATCATCACCTCGTCGAACCTGCGCGCGAGCGTGCCCCCGAATCCGGACGGCAGCGGCACCGCGCAGGACACGCAGTTCCCCAACGTCGGCCCGATCACCATGCCGCCGGTGGGCGCGAACGGCGCGTGCTCGGTGGTGTGCGTCGACTCGGCCGATCCCACCAAGCAGTACCCGGACGACGAGCAGGATCCGACCAGCGTGACGTTCGATCCGGTGCCGCCGCCGCAGCACCACGCGGGCGCGTACAACATCTCGGGCAGCGCCATCGATTCGGCGCCCATCGGCACGGCGATCGCGAACGGCCAGCCGGGCACCATCACGTTCACCAAGCAGGGCAACGACTACGTCTCGAACTTCAACGTGCCCATCGCGCTGGTGTGCGGGCCGAACACGCTGACGGTGATCATCGCCGACCGCTGCGGCGGCACCGTGACCAAGACGGTGAACATCCAGGGCACGAACACCGCGCCCACGTATGCGCTCTCCGATCTGACGCTGGTGGCGAACCATCCCTACGTGCTGCAGATCGGCACGGGCGCGAGCGACGCGGACAGCGACAAGCTGACGTTCGCGGCCAACACGCTGCCGGCGGGCGCGGTGCTCGACGCCACCAAGGGCACGGTCACCTGGACGCCGACCAACGCGCAGCAGGGCGCGAACCCCGTGTCGCTGAGCGCCGTGGACGTGTGCACCAACGTGCCCGCGACGGCGACGTGGACCGTGCTCGCGAACCACCCGCCCGTGCTCGATCCGCTGGGGCCGCTCACCGTGGCCGAGACGCACACGCTCACGGGCGCGACGCTCACGGGCTCTGATCCGGACATCCCGAATCCGGGAGACACGCTGACCTTCTCGATCACGAGCTTCACCTTCAATGGCAGCGCCGGCTCGGGCCCGATGCCCGCGGGCATGACGCTGAACGCGGCCACCGGCGTCATCTCCTGGCAGCCCGGCTATCGCACCTGGGGCACGTACGTGCTGCACGCGCGCGTCACCGACGCGGGCGGGCTCCACGACGACAAGGACGTGATCATCAACGTTACCAAGACCACGGTGGCGCCGCTGCTCACCGTGCCGACGCCGAACGGTGTCGAGAACCAGCCGCTCTCGTTCTCGGTGATCGCGTCGGATCCGAACGGCGACGCGTTCACGCTCAGCGCGGCCAACTTGCCGCCGGGCGCGAGCTTCAACGGCGGCACCGCGACCTTCTCGTGGCGGCCCGACTACACGCAGGCGGGCCCGTGGACGGTCACGGTCACCGCAGCCAAGGACGGCGGCTTCTCGACCTCGCAGGACGTGCACATCACGGTGGCGAACGTGAACCGGCCGCCGGTGCTGCCTGCGGTCGCGAGCCAGACGGTGCAGGAGAAGACGCTGCTCTCCTTCGCGGTCGGTGACGCGGATGGCGGCAAGATCGATCCCGACATCCCGCTCACGCGCCAGAACCCGAGCGGCATGGACACGCTCACGTACACCTCGGGCACGCTGCCGCGCGGCGCGACCTTCAACGGCACCACGCGTACGTTCTCGTGGACGCCGGACTACGGCCAGTGGGGCGACTACACCGCGTCGTTCACGGTCACCGACGACAGCGGTCTCTCGAGCACGCAGATCGCGCACCTCCACGTCATCTACACGAACCTGCCGCCGAACGTGGTGAGCGACGATGTCGAGCACACGTCCGAGGGCACGAACCTGCACTTCTTCACCGGCGTCACCGACCCGCGCGGCACGCCGCTGACCTGCTCGATGCTCGGGCTGCCGGACGGCGCGAGCTACGATCCGTCGACGCTCTTGTTCTCGTGGACGCCGACGTACGATCAGTCGACGCCGAACCCGAGCAACCTCGTCGTGATCACGCGCTGCTGCAACGCGCCGCCGTCGCCCGAGGTGCAGCCGCTGTGCACCGACATCCACACCACCATCATCGTGGACAACGTGGACCGTCCGCCGGTGATGGATCCGATCCCGCTGCTCATCGTCACCGAGACGGACACGCTCACGTACACGGCCACGGCCATCGATCCCGACGGCGATCCGCTCACCTGGTCCGCGGACCTCTTGCCGCGCGGCGCGACGTTCGACGCGGCCTCGCACACGCTGACGTGGACACCGGACTACACGCAGGCCGGTGACTACGAGGCGCTCATCTCGGTGAGCGACGGCACGTACCGCGACCGCCGCCCGGCGCGCATCCACGTGCTCAACTTGAACCGCGCGCCTGTGATCGCGGCGCAGGCCACGGTGCAGACCAAGGTGGGCCTGCCCACGCACGTGAGCCCGAGCGTCAGCGATCCCGACGCCGACTTCACCACCTGCCACGTGAACGGCCTGCCCGAGGGCGCGAGCTACATGGACGCGCCGCGCGGCATCGATTGGCGGCCGATCGCGGGGCAGGAGGGCGCGCACACGCTGACGCTGGTGTGCTGTGACACGCCGTCGTATCCGGAGTCGTCGTCTCTGTGCTCGAGCGGGCCCATCGAGATCGACGTGGCCGCGGCGGACGCGAACCTGCCGCCGGTGATCCAGCCGGGCGGGCCGTACACGATCAAGGAAGGCCAGAAGTTCACCTTCCCGATCGTGACCAGCGATCCCGAGAACGATCCGGTGGTCTCGCGCATGACGGACCTGCCGGGCGGCGCTGTGTTCGACGCCATCGGGAGCGCGTTCAAGTGGACGCCCGACTACGGCCAGGCCGGCGACTACACGGTGACGGCGTACGCCACCGACAACAAGCACGCGGAGGTCTCGCAGGCGTTCGTGATCCACGTGATCAAGGCGGACTTCGAGCGCGCGGGCGGCGGCATCGCCACGGGCTGCAGCACGGATCCGCAGTCGACGAACACGGCGTGGGTGGGCGTGCTGGCGCTGCTCGTGATGTGGCCGCGGCGGCGCATGGCGCTGGTGAAGGCGCGCGCTTCGCGGGCGGTCAAGGCGGGGGCGCAGGGGCTTCGTGTGCCGCTGGCGCGCATCCGCGTGGTGCACCTCGCGCTGACGATGGGCTCGCTGGTCTTGCTGCACGGCTGTTTCGCGGGTGTGTCGGTGGCCACGCTGCACGGCAACGCGACCTTCGTGGGCGCGAGCGATCACTCGGGCATCACGCTGACGCTGGCGGGGCCGTCGACGCAGGTGATCGTGACGGACGCGACGGGCAAGTGGTCGTCGAACGGGCTCTTGCCGGGCACGTATGTGATCGCGGCCAAGGCGGGCGACACGCGCGAGCGCGAGGTGGTGGTGACCGCGGTGGCGGTGGGCGGCGCGAACAACACGGCGCCCGACATCGTCTTCACGGGCATCGGCAGCATCAGCGGCAAGGTCACGCGCGGCGCGTCCACGGGGAACGCGGGCATCGCCGTCACCGTGCCGGGGACCAACGCGCTCGCCATCGCGGCGGACGATGGCTCGTTCACGTTGGCCGCCGTCCCCGCGGGCACGCACCACGTGATGGCCGCGGCGCAGGGCCTGGGCGCGGCCACCAGCGCGGAGCTGACGGTCGCGCGCGGACAGACGGCGACGGCGCCGGACATGACGCTGCAGCGCACCGTGGGAGGCACCGGCCGCATCCGCGGGCACCTGGTGCTCACGGGCGCGAGCGCGCCTGCCGGACAGCCGGTGTTCCTCGACGGGCCCACGCCCTCGGCCACGGTCACGGACGCGAGCGGCCTCTATGACTTCCAGGGCCTGCTCGCCGGCGCGTACACCATCGAGGCTGTGGTGCCGTCGTCGCTGCCCGCGGGCCAGTCGCTCGAGGTGACCATCGCGAACGGCGACGACAAGCAGAACCAGGATCTGACGTTCACGGCCACGGGCGCGGTCAGCGGCAAGGCCACCTTCGCAGACGCCTCGGCGACGAACGCGGGCATCCGCATCAGCGCGCGGGGCTAGCCCGCGGTGGCGCTCACCGACGACACGGGCGCCTACGTCCTGCCAGGCGTGCCCGCGGGTGCGCAGACGGTGGTGGCGAGCTATCCGGGCCGCGGCGACGACAGCACGCAGGTGCAGGTGGCCTACGCCAGCACCACCCAGGCGAACGCGCTCTCGCTGGTGACGCCGCCGCCGGGGACGCTCTCCATCGCGGGCCGGATCGTGCTCTCGGGCGAGACCGACCAATCGGGCGTGCAGCTCGTGCTCGTGGGCCCGGCGTCGCAGACCTTCTTCACCAGCGCGAGCGGGAGCTACTCCTTCACCCAGCTCCCCGCGGGCGCGTACACGCTGACGGCCTCGGCCGCGGACACGGTCGAGCGCGTGCAGCAGCGCGCCATCACGCTCACCAACGCGGGCGCCACCGGACAGGATCTGACCTTCCTGCCGGCAGGTGCGATCGAGGGCACCGCCGCCATCTCGGGTGTGCCCGCGAGCGGCGTGGTCGTCTATGCGCAGGGGACCTCGGTGAGCGCGGTCACGGACGCCAATGGCCACTACCGCCTCGCGCCGCTGCAGTCGGGCCGCGCGTATGTCGTGCAGGGCCTCTCGCAGGGCGCGCTCTCGCAGCCGGTGACCACGGGGACGGTGGTGCGCGCGCAGACCACCAGCGCGGCCCTGCTCGTGCTCGCGCCCTCGGTCGACACCGCGCAGCTCAAGGGCGCCGCCACGCTGGTCAGCGGCGGCTCCCCGGCGGGCCTGCAGGTCTCGCTCAAGGGAGCGGGCGCGCCCATCACCGCCACCAGCGGCAGCGACGGCTCGTTCACGCTCAGCGCGCCCACCGGCCTCTACGACCTCGAGGTCATCGGCGACGGCTACAGCGAGCACCTCCCCGCGGGCGTGCTGGTGGGCGGCACCGGCTACCTCTGGAGCGACGGCCTCGTGCCGCTCGCGCCGTTCGAGCTGCAGGCGGGCTCCCGCGTGGTGAGCGTGGCCCAGGAGATGAGCGTGAGCAACGCCTCGGCCTCGCCGGATCTCGCCGACCTCGCCTTCCTCGAGGGCAGCGACTGCGACGGCGCCGACAGCAAGAGCAGCGCGAGCTCGTGCCAGCAGCGCGTGGTCTTCATCAGCGGCGGCACGGTGCGGCGCTTCGACGACGTGGGCGCGCTCGCCATGAAGGTCGGGCCCAACCACACGGTGGTGTGGACCTCGCAGCAGACCGGCGGCCCGGGCAACGACAACGTGCTGCGCATCGGCTACGTCGACGGCCGCCAGTTCGTCTTCGCGGGTCACCATCCGCAGAGCACCTTCGCCACGCCGCGCGGCCAGTGGCTCCTCAGCACCGACTACATCGGCAGCGATCAGCAGCAGCGCCTCATCTCGTTCGACACCTTGAACCCCGGGCCCATCGCCGTCCTCGAAGCGCACGGCGTGCAGCAGAAGGCCCTGATGCGCTTCTCGCCCGACGGCACGCGCGTGGTGTGGACGCGGCCCGCCTCGGAGCTGCAGAGCAACCAGGGCTCGACGTTCGCGGTCGGACTCAGCGCGGGCTGTGCCGACGGCAGCGAGTCGTGCGTGAACGAGCTCGGGCCGGCCACCGGAAACCTCGTCTTCAACGGCGCCAGCACCGCCATCGCGTTCGGCGACAGCAGCGGCAACCTCAAGCTGGCCTCGGCGGACGGCGCGGTGATCCAGACGCTCGCCACCAACGCCTCCTACGGCTTCGACGTCCTCACGCGCAGCGACGGCAGCGACGCGATCGTCTGGCGCAGCGACGACGCCAACGGCACCACCTCCACGCTCTCGATCGCCGAGTTCAAGCTCGACGCCGCGCCCTTCGTGCTCGCCACCGCGCCCGCCGGTCAGCTCGACGTGCAGCAGGTCGGCGACGGCCTCGTGATCGAGGCCGGCTCGGGCGCCAGCGCGCAGTTGCTCGCGGGCCCCATCAGCACCACGCAGGCCCCGCGCGTGCTCGACGGGAGCGCGGCGCCGTACTGGACCGGCAACGACACCATCTGGTTCCTCACCGACATCGACAGCGGCACCGGCGCCGGCGCGCTGCGCGCCGCGAAGGTCGTGAGCGGCGCGGCCTCCGTGATCGACGTGTCCGGAGTCACCGGCGTCCTCGGCCTCGACGCCGCGGGCGCTCGCGCGGCCTGGCTCAAGCTCGCCGGCACCTCCGAGCTGTGGACCGGCCTCGCGGACGGCACGCACCGCCTGCGCCTCGCGTCGAGCAGCACGGCGAGCCAGGCCTTCTTCTCCAGCGACAGCCAGCGCGTGGCCTGGTCCGACCAGGACGGCGCCCTCTGGCTCGGCGACACGGCGCTGGCCAACAGCGCCGGCCTCGTGTCCGCGCGCGGCGGCCCGGGCTACCTCGGCTTCCTCGCGGACGATCGCGTGTGGCAGGCCTCCAGCGATGGCGCGAGCAACTTCCGCATCGCCGCCTCGACGGCCGGCGCGGTCACCAGCACCTCGTACAGCTTCGACGGCATCAGCGGCGTCTTCCCCGCCGAGGACGGCAGCGGCCTCTTCCTCGAGCCGGCGAAGATCGACGCCTCCGTGTGCACCGATCGCTTCTGCAGCACGAGCTCGCACCTGCAGCTCTGGCGGCTGGCGAGCGGCGCGCCGGCCCTCGTGGAGCTCGAGGAGTACGTGAACAACGTGCACCTCTCGCCCGACGGCCTGCGCGCCCTGTGGGTCACGCTCGACGGCAGCGCGCTGCTCAAGACCGATCAAGCTCCATCACCACCAGGGTTCATGAAGGCCGCGTTCGTCCGCGGCCAGGAGACGCGCACGTTGCAATCGCTCTCGGTCAACGGGGCGTGGCTCGACGCGACCCACTTCGCAGGACGCCGCGCAGGCACGCCCGCGCCGCTCTCGGTCCAGGACGGCATCTACGTGGGGGTGGCGCCGTGGTAACGACCCTCTCCTCCTGCGCGCGCACGCTCGCCGGGACCCTGGCGTTCCTCGCGCTCACGCTGCTCGCGGCCTGCGTCACCAAGCCTGCGGCCGTGTACACGGGCAGCCTGACGGGCTCGGTGCGCTTCTCCGATCTCAGCGACGCCTCGGGCCTCGTGGTCACGCTCAGCGGCCCCGCGGGCGACGCCACGCTCACCGACGCGTCCGGCAACTACACCTTCATCGGCCTGCCGCCGGGCACGTACGCGGTAGCGGCGCTGGCCAAGAGCACCGTCGAGTCGCAGCAGGTGGTGACCATCGACGTCCCGCGCAACGGGCCGGCGACCGCGCCTGACATCGTCTTCACGGCCGTGGGCGACCTCAAGGGCCGCGCGGTGTCGCTCGACGGGACGGCCGCGGGCATCCTGGTCGTCGCGCAGGGCACGGGCGTGTCCACGCTCACGGGCGCAGACGGGACGTATCTGCTCCAGCACCTGCCGGCCGGCACGGTCGACGTGATCGCCTCGCTCGCCGGACGCCAGAGCGCCGCGGCGGGCGGCCTCGTGATCCAGCGCGGGCGCACCAAGGAGGCGCCCGATCTCGTCCTCGGCAGCGCGGGCAGCACCAACGCCAGCGGCGCCATCTCCGGCACCGTGTTCCTCGATGGCGTGGGCACGCCCGCGGGCCTCACCGTGTCGCTGCAGGGCCCGGTGTCGTCGGCGCGCGTGACGGCGAGCGACGGCAGCTACTCGTTCACCGGCCTCTCCGACGGGCGCTACGTGGTCACCGCCTTCGCCCGCTCCACCAAGGAGAAGGCCATCTCGCGCGCGGTCAGCGTGCAGGGCGCGCCCGTCTCCGGGAACGACGCGCACTTCTCGCCGGTCGGCCTGGTGCGCGGCAAGGCGCTCGAGCCCGGCTCGCCCGCGACGCAGGCGGGCATCGCCGTGGTGGCGCAGGGCACCACCTCGCAGACGCTCACGGACCCGCTCGGCCGCTATCAGCTCGTGGACCTGCCCATCGGCGCCAACACGCTCGTGGCCTCGCGGCCCGGCTCGGGTTCGGTGCGCGCGACCGTGCAGGTCGTGTACGACGCGGAGACCCCGCTCGACGATCTGACGCTGGTCCCCGATCCGCGGGCGCCCGGCGCGCTCACGGGCACCGCGCAGCTCGCGGGCCTGAGCGACCACTCGCCCATCGTGGTCACCGTGCTCGGCCCGGTCGCGCGCAGCGCGCGGGCGCAGGCCGACGGCAGCTTCTCCCTCGCCGATCTGCCCGCGGGCGACTACCTTGTGTCCGCGTCGGCGCCCTCCACCATCGAGCCCGCGGTCACGCACATGGTGACCATCGGCGCGACCACGTCGGCGCTCGCCGATCCGCTGGTGCTCACGCCCGCTGGCGCGCTCGCGGGGCGCGTGGTGCTCGAAGGCGGCGGCGCGGGCGGCGCGATCGTGTTCGCGGTCGGCACGCAGCTCAGCACCATCACCGACGGCGACGGGACCTTCACGCTGCCGGGCGTGCCCGCGGGTACGCCGATCGCGCTCCAGGCCATGCTGGGCGCGGCCGCCACGCCGCTCGTGCCGGTCGCCGCCACCACCTACGCGACCACCACGCACGCGCCGGATCTCGAGATCCACGCGGCCGGCAGCTACGACCCGCTGAACGGCGGCGTGCTCTCGCCGGCGGGCACCGCCATCGCGGGCGCCAGCGTCACCGCGGTCGGCCCCGACACCTTCAGCACCACCACCGACTCGAGCGGCGCCTTCTCCTTGCGCGCGCTCGACGGCCTGTACGCGCTGCAGCTCACCTCCGGCCTCTTCAACGCCCGCGTGCCCGCCGCGCTGGTGATGCCTGGCGGCACCGGCTCGGTGTGGGGCAAGGCCGGCCCCGTCGCGCTGCCGCCCGTGGTCTTGCAGGCGGGCGTCCAGATGGTGAGCAACTCGCGCATGTTCGCCGCGCAGACCGCGGCTTACTCCGACAACGCCGCCGTGCGCGCGGGCGGCGACGCCATCGTCATCACCGACACCGTCGATCCCTACGACTACTACGCGCGTGGCCAGGGCCTCTTCGTGACGCAGGACCGCGTGGTGAGCCTGCCCGGCACCACCGGCCTGATGTACAGCGGGCTCTATCAGGTGACGGGCCCGCAGATCGGCCCCCTGCACACCGCGCTCACCTTCGGCGGCGCGGCGTCGTACCAGTCGGGCGCGCTCTTCGTCACCGACGCGAGCGGCACGAGCCGCAAGGTCGCGAGCGGCGCGCCGAATGGCCAGACCATCCGCAGCGGCGGCAGCAAGATCGCCTTCGGCGAGTACCTCCAGACGGCGCAGGGCCAATACTCGTACCTGCGCACCGCCGACGTGCTCACCGGCGCCACGGCCACCATCGCCCGCTACGACTCCGGCAATCCGATGGGCGTCACCCCGCACGGCGAGAGCGTGCTCTGGAGCGCGAGCTCGCCTGCGTCGGGCACGTTCGCTGCGCCCACCGACGGCTGCGGCGCCGCCAGCACGAGCACCTGCCCGCTGCAGCTCTCGACGTCGACCAACTGGTTCGTGGATTGGAACCCGGACGGCCGCGCGGGCATGCTCAGCGTCACCGAATCGCAGTGGGTGTTCAAGATCGTCTCCGCGGACCTGGGGTCGGTCCGCACGCTCGCCACCGATCCGAACAACACCTACTACCCGCTGCCCTACTTCTCACGCGGCCAGGACACGATGCTCGCGCCCTACATCGCCGCCGACGGCTCGGTGCAGATCGTGGCCGTCGATCCGCAGGCCACGCCGGTGCAGCTCCTCGCCGGCGACGCGAACCTCCAGTACGGCCTGAGCACGCAAGCGAGCGCCACCTTCGGCGTCGTCAGCCGTAGCACGCAGACGGGCGGTCAGGCGGTCGCGTACTTCCCGCTCTCGCTCGCCAGCGCGCCCGGCACGCTGCCCGAGGCCGCCGCGCAGTACACGCTCTTCGGCAGCACGCTCGCGTGGGTCTCGAACATCGACGGCCGGCTGCACGTCACCGAGCTCACCACGGGCGATGACGAGGTGGTCGAATCGCTCCCGCTCCCCAGCAGCGGCGCGTGCTGCTTCGCGAGCCCGCAGGGCGACTCGTTCGTGTACCTGGTCGAGAACACCACCACCAGCACGCCGGTGGCGGAGGTGCGCCAGTGGCGGCGCGGCCTCGCGGGCGTGACCACGCTCTCCACCGAGTTCGGCTCGACCTACTCCAGCATCGGGACGTACTCGGCCGACGGCCGCTGGCTCGCGCTCTACAGCGGCAGCACGCTGCTCCTCTTGGATCTGCAGGAGGGCACGACGGCGGCGGCGTCGCAGGTCTACTCGCTCAACAACAGCCCCTACAGCCCCGCGGGCTTCCTCACCGACGGCAGCTTCGTGGCGATGATGTACACGCCCACCACGAACTACACCATCT
>JAFEBC010000240.1 GCA_018266095.1 Deltaproteobacteria bacterium | reverse complement strand
GAGGTGTTCACGCACGAGGACGAATCGGTCCGCGACCGCTGCGCGCTGGCGGTGATGGAGCTGCACGAGGTGGTGCGCGAGGGGAAGCGCTACGACCGCGCCGCGCTCGCGGACTACCTCTGTGCGCGGTGGAAGATGCGCATCCTCTTCAGCGACGGCAAGGTGTGGGTGCTGGGCCGCGCCTGATCGCTTGCTGCACGCCTCAGATCAGCGCCAGCAGCTCTCGTGCACGGGCGCGCGCGTCGTGTCCGTCGGCGAGCACGCGCTTGCGTCCGGCCTCGGCGACGCGGGCACGCAAGGCGTCGTCGCTGCACGCGCGCCTGGCCTGCGACACGAGCTCGTCCGCGCTGCTCCAGAACAGGGCTTCGTCCTCGCCGAAGAGCGTCCGCAGGTCCTCGGTGCGCGGCGCGAGCATGGCCGTGCCGCAGGCCGGGATCTCGAAGCAGCGGCGCGTGTACGTGTCGCGGTTGCGCGCGGAGAGGAAGACCACGGCGGCCTTGGCTGCGCAGAGGGCGCGCACGTAATCGTCGCCGCGTAGAGGGAGGATGGGCACGAGCTTGTCCCAGGCGTGTCCGCGCGCGTGGCGTTCCCAGTCGGTGCCGAAGATGCGCACGGAGAGTCCGGACAGAAGCAGCGCGTCCATGAGCGCGAGGCGGCTGTCGTCCTCGCAGTGGCCCACGAACACCACGTCGCAGCCGAAGCGCGCGCGGTCCGCGTCGGTGAGCGCGAGGGGACGGTGGACATCGGCGTCGTAGCTGGAGCGAAAGAGCTTCACGGCACGCGCGCCGGCCGCGGTGAGCTCGGCGAGATTTTGCGTTCGATACGCGAGCACCACATCGGCGGCGGGGATGCCCTCACGCCACGCGCGCCAGATGGGCAGGTCGCGATCGGGGCCGAAGGGATCGTCGTTGCAGTACAGCGCGATCTTCTTCGCGCCGGCCATGCGCGCGAGCAGCATCGTCTGCGGCGAGAGCCACGGCGCCCGCCAGGCGAGCACGAGATCGGGCTTGTGCAGCGCGCACTGGGCCACGAACGCCGCGTTCGCGAGCGCGACGCCCGGGCCGAAGACGAGCTTGCTCTGCGCGCGCCGCAAGAGCGAGCCAGGCCCGAAGAAGCGATGCGCGTGCAGTTCGATCACCTCGGCGCCCTCCGCGCGCAGGCCGCGGCAGATGGCGGGCTCGTACATGTCCCAGGCGAAGTCGCCGGCGACGAGGACCTTGCTCACGCGCGGCGCCCGTGCAGGCGGACGGCCTTCTCGATGGTCTGCGCGAATTCGCGCGCCACCGCGCTCGGCGACAGCGACACGACCGCTTCGCGGGCGGGCTTGGTCATCGCGGCGAGCGCTCCGGGAGAGAGCTTCGCGAAGCGCTCCAGCGCGCCCGACAACTGCGCCACGTCATCGGCGGCGCAGCGAAATCCGTTCACGCCCTCGCGCACGAGATCGCGCACCGAGCCGCAGGCCTCCGTGCCCACCACCGGCAGGCCCGCCGAGAGCGCCTCGACGATGACCACGGGCCACGCATCGAAGCGCGCCGGCAGCACGAAGCCATCGGCCAGCGCCCACAGCTCGGGCAGGGCGGCGTTGTCTCGATAAGGCAGCATGCGCACGCGCGTTTGCAAACCGAGCTGATTGATTTGTGATCGCAGCGCTCCCTGCTCGACCCCTTCGCCCACGATCACGAGCGACAGCGCGCCCGCCCGCTGACCCGCCTGCGCCAGCGCCTCCACCAGCACGTCGACGCCCTTGCGCTTGATGAGCTGGCCCACGAAGAGGAGCACGCGCGCCTCCGCAGCGACCCCGGCCTGCGCACGCAGCTCGGCCCTGCGCGGACGTAGCCTGTCGACCTCGCTCGCGATCCACTCCTGGTCCACCACGAACGGGCTCACGCACGCGCGCTCTTCGGAAACTCCATGTGCGATCAGCGCCTGGCGGCCCGCCTCGCCCGTGGTCAGGCAGAGCGTCGAGCGGTGCAGGAACAGTCCACGCGCGGCATCGCGGACCTTCGCGCGCACGTCGCTGCGTCCATCCGGCGCGGGCAGCGTGTCGGTCCAGAAGATCCACGGCCGCCGCAGCAGCGTCAGCATCGCGCCCGCGCCCAACATGGCCGGCAAGTAGTAGCCGATGAGCAGCACCACGCGGCCCGTGCGCTGGGCCAGCAGCCGCGGCAGCAGGCCCGGATCGAGCGGCAGATCGCCGATCGACAATTCCGTCAAGAACAGGTGCTTGCACTGCTTGGGCCCCTCGCCCGACCAGGCGCGGCCAGGCATGGTGCGCCGGCAGAAGATGACCTCGACGTCGAGCTCGCCCGCCCGCGCGAGCGCATCGAAGAACACGTTCTGGTGCGGCGAAGGCACGTCCGCGACGATGGTGATCGCGCGCTTCGCCATCGCCCGCCTCTAGAGATACAGCCGCTTGGGGTCGAGCTTCTCGCGCAGCAAGGTGGTCGCGCTGGCGTCGATGCCGCGCGAGGGCCGCAATTCCTTTGCGACCTTCAAATCCCAGCCGCACGCCGCCTTGACGCTCGCCACCGTCGCGCCCGGGTGCAGCTCCACCAGCACCGCCTCGCCGTCCTCGCCGAACTCGAGCACGCACTGATCGGTGATGACCGTGGTCGGCCCCGCGCCCGGAAGTCCAAGTTCTTTCCGTGACTTGCCGCCCGGCATGCGGTGGCCCGGGCTGGTGATGAAGTCGCACGTCTCGACGAAGCTGCGCTTGGTCATGCGCATGATCACGAGCAGCCGGCGCGCGTGGACCGCGATCTCGCACGCGCCGCCCGAGCCCGGCAGGCGCACCTTGGGATTCGCGTAGGGCCCGATGACCGTCGTGTTCAAATTACCGAATTTGTCGATCTGCGCGCCACCGAGGAAGCCGACCTCGATGAGCCCGCGCTGCAGGAAGAGCTGGAAGATGTCCGCCTGCGACGTGACCTGCAGCGAATCGGTCACCAGCGCCGGGTCGCCGATCGACACCGGCAGCCGCTCGGGGATCGCGCCCACGGCGCCCGACTCGTAGATCATGAAGAGCTGCGGCGCATGCGTGGCCCGCGCGAGGTTGCACGCGAGGTTCGGCAGGCCGATGCCCACGAAGACCACGTCGCGGTCGTGCAGCTCGTGCGCCGCGCGCATCGCCATCATCTCCGACGCGGTCGGCACGCCCGGAACGAGAGTGTCAGTACCCATAGTCCACTCCCTCCGACATCCGCGGCTTCTTGCGCAGGCGCTCCATCAGCCCTGCCCCAAGCTTCTGCATGTACTCGGCGCGGTCCTTCACGCCGTACACGTACTCGTCGAGCCACTTCGCGTACGTCGCGGGATCGCGCGAGACGTTCTCCCATTCGACATAGAAATCATTGTCGCGATCGTAGTGCCCCTGCACGAAGCTCGGATGGCAGCCCCAGGGTTCGCACACGACGTGCGTGGCGATGAGGCCGGGCACGAGCGTGCGGTTCGGATCGCTGCGGATGACGCTGGTGGGCACGATCTCCTCGGCCACCACGATCACGCGTTTGGCCGCGAACGCGACCTCTTTCTGCGAGCCGTAGAGGCCCCAGACCTGCGCGTTGCCTTCGTCATCGGCGCGTTGGCAATGAATCACGGCGACGTCGGGCCGCAGCGCGGGCACCGTGGCAATTTGTCTACCGGTGTACGGACACGTCACCGACTTGATGTTCGCGTTCGCGCCCGGAATCGACGAGCCCGCGTAGTTGTCGAGCGGCCAGAACGGCAGCCCCGCGCTCCCCGCGAGGAAGCGCGAGAGCAGGCCGAAGTGCGAGTACTCCTCGAGCGTAAGCTGTCCGAGACCCGCGCCCTCCGTGCGACGCCGCATCGCGTGCAGCCCGCCCACGCCCGGGTTTCCCGCCCAGGAGAAGATGAGCTTCGACACACAGCCCGCCTCGATGAGCTGGTCGTACACGAGGTCGGGCGTCAGGCGGATCGCGGTGAGGTTCTTCCGCTTCTGCCGGATGATCTCGTGCGCCGCCGCGAAGCAGATGAGGTGCGTGAAGCCGTCGATGACGATGCTGTCACCGTCGTGCACCGAGGCCGCGATCGCGTCCTTCATCGAGACGAGCTTGCTCATGGCGCGGCTAGGCCCCCACCCGCTGCTCGGCCTTCGCCGACTTGAGCCCGTGCTTCGCGTCGAGCTCGCTCAGGCACTCCTCGAGGACGGCGATGCCGACGTC
>JAFEBC010000023.1 GCA_018266095.1 Deltaproteobacteria bacterium | reverse complement strand
TGGCGGACCTCCGGGCCCTCTCGTCATCGCTCGCGGTCTTCTCTACATCGAGCCTCTCGTCGCTCTCCTCGAGTCTGGCAGCATCGTGGCCGCTCCGAGATCTGATCAATGACAAGGACGTGGGGAGGGTTGCGACGTCCGCGGTCCCGAGGCGTGGGGAGGGTTGCGCCCTCCGGGAGGCCTGCGGCACGACCGGCACCTCGCGTCCGCGAGGTGCTGGGAGCTCCGACCGAGAGCCTTGATGTGCCGCGCCTCAGTCGGGCGCAATCCCTCCCCACGCCCCCCAACGCCCCGGGCCCGCTTTTTGTCCGGTTGGGCCCTAGCTCGCCGGGATCGCCCGCAGGAACCGCGTCTTCAGCTTCTCGCGCTCGCTCAAGAGCTTCTGCGCGATGGGCGACTGGGTGGCCTTCTCGTACGTCGAGAGGACCTGCACGAGACGCTCCTCGGCTGCGTCGTCCACGGCCACGAGCTTGGCGTCGGCATGCACGCGCGTGCGCAGGACCGTGTCGTCGACGTCTTCGAGACCGCACAGAAGGAACAGCTCGCCGCCGGTCATGCCGCTCGCGGCCGCGCGGCCCAAGGGTCCGAGCACGACGCCGACGCCGCCGGTCATGTATTCGAAGGCGTACTTGCCCGCGCCCTCGCACACGAGTGACGCGCCCGAGTTGCGCACGCCGAAGCGCTGGCCCACGCGGCCCGAGACGAACAATTCGCCGCCGGTGGCGCCGTACGCGGCCGCGTTGCCGATGAGGCTCTTGCCCGAGTCGTCGTTCCGGGGCGCGAGCACGGACACGCGGCCGCCCGACATCACCTCGGCGACGGTGTCGTTCGCGTAGCCGCGCAGTGAGAGCGACAGGCCTTGCACCAGCGCGAAGCCGAAGCCCTGGCCGGCGCAGCCCTCGAAGGACAGCTTGGTGTTCTCGCCCAGCTTCACGCGGCCCGCGGCGACTTCGCCGGAGATGCGCGCACCGAACGAGCGCTCGGACGTGCTGATGGCGCCTGTGTACTCGGACTTTCCCTGCGCGAGCTCCGCGAGCACCTGCTCCTCGAGCGTCGACGGCGCACACATGATCGCCACCTTCGCCTTGCGGCCCGCGAAGGGCGCGAGATCCGCGAGCAGCCCCGATAGGTCCACGCGCGCGGCGCGATCGTGATCGGCAGGCGCGATCTGCTCGAGCAAATCCACGCGGCCCACGAGCTCACGCGTGCTGCGCAGGCCCAGCGCCGCCAGATGCCGCCGCACGTCCTCGGCCAGCTCACGCAGGTAGCGCTGCACGCCCTGCTTCGCGTCGAGGAAGCGCTCCTCCTCGGCCTGCACCGGATCCGGCTCGGCGATCACTTGCAGCGCACGCGCCGCGCTCGTCTTCGGCTGCATGAGGCGGCGGCCCACCTGGTCGTCGCTGGTGGTGATACCCGCGGGGCAATTGCCCTTGCTGCAGCCGTGGCAATAGATGCACTGCTCCGCGATCATCAGCGCAGTGCCGAGCGACACCGCGTCCGCGCCGAGCGCCAGCAGCTTCGCCACGTCCGCGCCCGTCTTGATGCCGCCGTCCGCGCGCAGGATCACCGAGTCGCGCACGCCGTTCACCACCAGCGCCTGGTGCGCGTCGGTCAGGCCCAATTCGAGCGGCAAGCCCGCGTGCTCGATCGAGCTCGCGTTCGCCGCGCCCGTGCCGCCCTCAAAGCCGCTGATGGCGATCACGTCCGCGCCCGCCTTGGCCACGCCCACCGCGATGGTCCCGAGGTCGCTCACCGCCGGGCACTTCACGCTGATGCGCGCGCGCGGGTTCACGGCGCGCAGGGACGCGATGAGCTGCGCGAGATCCTCGATGGAATAGATGTCGTGGTGCGGCGGCGGCGAAATGAGCGACACGCCCTGCCGCGTGCGCCGGATGGCCGCGATCTCCGCCGTCACCTTCTCAGCCGGGAGGTGCCCGCCCTCGCCCGGCTTCGCGCCCTGGCCGATCTTGATCTCGAGCTCGTCCGCGTTCACCAGGTACGCCGCGTCGACGCCGAAGCGCCCGCTCGCCACCTGACGGATCCGCGACCGGCAGTGCTCGTGCTCGCCGCCGCGGTTGCGCCGCACGTCCTCGCCGCCTTCGCCGCAGTTGGAGAGCGCGCCCAGCTCATTGAACGCCGCCGCGATCGCGCGATGCGCCGTGCGGTGCAGCGATCCGTGCGACATGGCCGCGCCGCGGAACGTCTGCGCCACGAGGTCATCGGCCTTCATCACCTCATCGAGCGTGATGCGCGCGTCCGCGTCGTGCCGGAACTTGAGCACGTCGCGCAGATACACCGGCGGCGTCTCCTCCAGCTTGCGCACGAAGCGCACGTACGCGTCCTTGTCCTCGCCCTTCGCCGCGAGCTGAAGGTCGTGCCATATCTCCTTGCGATAGACGTTCGAATCCTCCGAGCGCTGCATCACCTTCTCGGCCGCGCGCGCGTTCACGTCGTCGGCCAATTCGTGCAGCCCGATGCCGCCCACGCGCGACGGCACGCCCGGCAGGTAGTAGTCGACCAGCTCCGGCGCGAGCCCGATGGCCTCGAAGAGCCGCGCGCCGCGATAGCCGTCGACGGTGCAGATGCCCATCTTCGACATCACACGCTTGATCGTCCCGTCGAGCGCCTTGAGCAGCGTCGGCACCGCGCCCGCGACCGGATTGGGCGCCGGATCGCGCGTCGAGTGCGCCGTGGCCACGCGCAGGAGCAGCCACGGGCACACGGCCGTCGCGCCATTCGCGATCAGCACGCACGCGTCGTGACCTTCCTCGACCTCGCCCGAGTCCGCGACGATCGAACACGCGCGCCGCAGGCCCTCCGCCGTCAGCGCGTTGTGCACCGCCGCCACCGCGAGCAGCATCGGCATCGGCAGCCGCTCGCCGCCCGCCTCGCCCGGCGTGATCGGGTTCGGCATCGGCACGACATCGGTCAGCGCGAGCTCCTGCACCGCGCGCCGATCCGAGAGCACCACCACCGTCGCCACGCCCGCGCGCACCACCTGCACCGCCGCGCGCCCGAGCGCCGCCAGCGCCTCCGAGAGCTTCGCGCCGTCCGCCGGCCCCTGGATCGTCGTGTCGAGCACCACCGCCTTCGGCTCCGCCACGCTCTGCGCGATGTGCAAGAGCTGCCCCGAGGTGAGCAGCGGCGAGCTCAAGCGAAACTGCGGGTGAGGATCGTAGACCGGGTGATCCTCATGCGCGCTCGGCACCGCGCCCAGGTGCACCGTGAGATCGAACGCGCCGCCCTCGCGGATCGGATCGATGGGCGGATTGGTCACCACCGCCACCGTCTGCTTGAAGTAGCGGAACAGCGGCGGCCGCCCCTTGGAGAAGATCGCGAGCGGCCGGTCGTACCCCATGCCGACGATGGGCTCCTTGCCCTCGGTGGCCATGAAGCGCGCCGTCTTGACGCGGTCCGCGCTCCAGCCGAAGAGCGCGAGCGGCTTCTCGGGCAGCGCCGCGGGCGCAGGATTCTCAGCGGTGGGCACCGTGCGCAATTCACGCTCGGCCAGGTCCTCGGTGTTCAGCCGCGTGGTGCGCGCGATGCGGCGCCGCAGCTCGCTCGGTGTCTCGAGTACACCAAGCTCGCCCTGCCGCGGCGTGAACGCGATCATCTCGCCCGGATCGAGCTGGCCCGTCTCGGCGATGTCCGAAAGCGCGATCGGCACCGCGCCCAGCTCGGACTCGACCACGAACCGCCCGCCCTTCGTGCGCAGCCAGCGCAGCGGACGCAGCCCCATGCGATCGAGCGCGGCCACCAGCACCTCGCCATCGCTCGCCACCACACCGGCCGGACCTTCCCACGCGGCGATGGTTCCGAGCGCGCGCTGCACACCGCGGGCAAAGCGCGCCCCCGAGCCGCCCGCGTCGTCGTCGAGCTCCTTCCAGGCCGCCGGCATCAGGCGCAGCAAGGTCTCCGGCAAGGACACGCCGTGCGTCGAGAACAGCTCGACCGCGCGATCAAGATCCGCCGAATCGCTCCCGGGCTGCATCAAGAGGCCGCCCAGGGACAGCTCGCGCTCGAGGCTCTGCAGCGCGCTGCGGTTGGCCTTGATGGTGTTGATCTCGCCATTGTGCGCGAGCAGGCGGAACGGCTGCGCCAGCGCCCAGTTCGACAGCGTGTTCGTCGAGTAGCGGCGATGGAAGGTGATGAGGTCGCTCGCCAGCAGTGGATCCTGCAGGTCCTTGAAGTAGCGCGCGAGCTGCGGCCCGGTGGCGAGCGCCTTGTAGACGATGGCGCGCGGCTGCAGCGACGCCACATAGAGCGCCGGAAACTGCCGCTCGATCTCGGCCTTCACGCGGAAGTACGCGCGCGAAATCTCCGACGGCGGCAGCATCCCCTGACCCACCAAAAGCTGCCACGGCTCGCGCATCGAGGCGCGGGCCTGTTCGCCGAGGACGGAGGGATCGACCGGCACCCGACGCCACCCGAGGGGCGCGAGGCCATTGCGGCGCAGGAGCGCGTCGATGCGGGCCTGGATGGGCGGCGCGTTGGCCCCCTCGCCGTGCGGGAAGAAGACCATGCCCGCGCCGAGGACATCGCGCTCGGGGAGCCGCTTGCCGTGCGCGATGAAGCGCTCGAAGAAGGGGCGATGGAGGGCGAGGAGGAGACCCGCGCCGTCCCCGGTGTCCTCGATGCCGCCGCCGCGGTGCTCGACGCACGAGAGGCCGGCGAGCGCGAGATCCACGAGCTCGCGGGAGGCGCCCTTGGGGTCCGCGAGCGCGCCGATGCCGCAGCCGCCGCGGCCCGGGTGCTTCGCGTACTTGTCGGCGATGCGCTGGGCGGCGCGGAGGCGCGCGGGGGAGGAGTTGAGACCGGTGGCGGCAGGGAGAGCGGTGCTGCGTGCGGACATCGGGAGGCCTCCGGATCGCGGCCAGGAGCGGGTCCGCGTCACCGAAGGTCGTATACGCGGTGCGTCAAAGGATCAAGCGGGGAGTGTGAAAAGCATCCATGCGGAGGCCGGCGACGCGGAGGGGTGTTGCGCGTTCAACGCGGGCGATCAAGGGCCGGTCGTGCGCGCGCGATCGGATTGGCCCTCCCATCGTTCGCGGACTTCGCGCCACATCTTCCATCGCTCGCGCGGATCGATCGCGCCTGCGAATGGCGACGCACGGCGCAGCTCCTTCGCAGCATCCGACGGGTCCGTGAGCGCATGGACGAGGGCTGCTCGCGGTCCCGAGAGCAGCTCGACCCATTGTCGAGGACGCGGACCCAAGTCTTGCTCGCCAGCTGCCCATCTTTGCGCGCGAGCCAGGGCTGTCGCGATCAACGCGGGATTCGCGTCGAGACGCTCTGCGACGGCACGGTGATAGGCGAGGCTGCGAGCCGCCGCGAGCGCGATCCAATCGCCTCCTCCACTGCGCCTTGGTCGGAAAGTGCACGATCCACCGCGGCCCGCCTTCCTTCGGCGCCTCGTCCACCAGCACCATCCCCGTCCGCAGGCGGCCCGCCTTGGCCTCGCGCCTGTACACCTCGAACGACGACGGGAACGCGCGCTTGAACTGCAGCGCGAGGCCCTTGCCCATCACGCCCTGCGTGTTGACGGGGTTGACGAGCGCCTCGGTCTTCGCTTCGAGGATGTTGCCGCGGACGAGTTCGATCATGGGTGATCTGGGGCCCCGGCGACCCTTGTAGCAGGTGGGTCTGACACGGCCGAGCCTGGGTTCTGGTCGAGGGAACTGTGCAAGCGACGGAACGACGCCTGTCCCCCTGTCGACTCTAACCTTGGCAGCTTAATGATGAAGCTTGACCGCGCATCGGCAACTTCGATAGAGACTTCGTCAGTGATGCGAGCGCCTTGCTTGCACATCGGGGGGAGTTCATGACGACGTTCCTGAGGCTAGCGGGCCTATCGTTTATAGCTGCCGGGTCGTTCCTCGCTGCGTTCTGTTCTAGCGGCGCTCGAGCAAAGGGTGAGCGAGCCGGGCTGATCTGTGCCGGGGGGCCCACGAGCGACCTGGAGGTTTCAGTTGAACCCGATCGCATCGATTCGGTAGGAGGTCGGGATGAGATTCGCTTCCGCCTTGAAATGCGCCACCATTCATCCAAGAGCGGACGCGCGCGATACGCGGTTGAACTCCTGAACCAGGACGGCCAACTAGTTGGTCCAGCTAGAATTTCCGATATCTTTACGCATGATGGTCACGAGAGCGTCATGCGATCGACCTACGCGACACCACCCGGCTTGGCAGACGGTACCTACGAGCTTCGTGTGACGGCAGCAGCAGCAGAGGAACAAGGGAGTGGGGCTACGTATGTTCACTCGGCGCACTTCCGAATCGCAGCGGGTCAGGCGGCGGGAATCTCGCAGCAAGAGTGGTTGTCGGGGTCCAAGGTCAATCAAGCCACCCTCGGAAAGTCAGCCGTCGCCAGCCCTCAGGCGACATGTCGCACTTGTGACCCCGGCGACGGAGATGGCGGAGGAGGTTCCACAGGGGGAGGCGGTACGGGAGGTGGCGGTGCGCCCGCAAACACGGGAACCGTGACGGGCACGATTCAATACTACAACAATCAGGGGAACTTTTGTCCCACGACCCGCGACTGCTCTGGCACCTACTATCCTCAGTCGGAGTTTCATGCCTACGTTCCGGTTCGTGACACCCGCGTCTACATTCGCCGCGACAGCGACTCTGCGATCATCGGTCAAGGAAGTACCAACGCCGGAGGGCAGTTCACGATCTCGTGGAGCATCCCGGGTGGCACGGGAGATGTCCAAGCGAATCTGATTTGGGTGGGTGAACACAAGGACGGTCGGTTTGCGATTCGAGCGTCCGACGGAAGCCAATACATTTTTTGGACGATGCCATTCACCTTGCACTCCCACGGCACCGACAGCGTTGGCGCATTGAGTTGGGGTACTGAAAATTCACCAAATCCTATCGCAAACGTCTACGACGGAGCGTGGAGAACATGGCGTCAGTTTTCTCTCTCCAATCGCTTGGTGACTTACTTTACTGGGGTTGAGATCCGATATCCCTCGTCGGACTGTCCGACCAGCTGCACCAGCGGGTCGGACAAGCTCGTCAAGCTCGACCCGGATTCGGCATATGCTCCCCAGGCTCGAGTGATGCACGAACTCGGTCACGTCGCCTCCTACGTATCCAACCGAGATCAGAGCCGCTCTTTGAGCAACGACTATTGCTATCCCAACACTGGCGGTAACTGCGGCTGGTCGTTGCAAACGGCCGAGTGGTCGCAAGACGCCTTCGAGGAAGGCTTTGCCACTTTTGCTGGAGACACTGCCTTAGCCTCGCCTTGGTCGACAGCACCCCACACCTGCTATCAGTCGGCTGCGGCCTGTTCGACGGGCCACCACAACGAAGAATCGAGTCCGGGTGCAACTGGCCAATGTGCCTCCGACGAAAACCGCTTTCCCCTGTCGGTTGTCCGATATCTATGGGACGCATATGACTTCAATGTCGACTATCCCACTGAGACCCTGGCGCGCGATCCGCACGAATTTTTCGACACGCTGAACAGCTTCGACAACGGCCGCGACAATCACCAAAAGGACGAGCCACAGTGTTGCATCCTCGGGTATTGCTATCTGTGCACACGCGATGGGCGGTCGGCGGTAGACTTCAAGTGGAACTGGGCCAATTGGGGGACAGACTCATCAAGCGCGTGGACGAACAACTGTTCTCCAACAGGAGATTGAGAACTTGCGCCCGCACAGGAATTGGGTAGTCGGTTCTTCCATTGTGTGCGCTCTCTTCGGGCTTGCCGGATACTGGGCCGGGCAGCGATGGCCATCGGTTTCATCGCCTCCTGCTACGGTGGAGAGCACCGTGCCTCCATCGCTACAGGTCCCGACACTGCATTCGACGGAAGAACCTTCAGAGGGCACGAAGGAAGACCGAAAGCTGACTCACGCGGCTCACGGGAGGACTCGCGACCGATCCGAGTGGCAGGGAATGTCAACGGAGGGCACGCTTCATGCCATGTGCACGACAAGCCGTGAGTGCGGCTTGGCGGCGGCCTGCATAGACCAGCGATGCGTGGCCTGCGCGAACGATGAGGAATGCGGGAAAGGTGAGGTCTGTGTTCTCGAGCATTGCCTGCGATCCAATCGCGTTCGTTGCCGCTCTCGATCGGACTG
>JAFEBC010000239.1 GCA_018266095.1 Deltaproteobacteria bacterium | reverse complement strand
GGGGGGGGGGGGGAGGGGGGGGAGCGGGGGGGGGGGGAGGGGCGGGGGAGGGGGGGGGCGAGCGCGAGGGGGGCGCGGGCGGGGGGGGGGGGGGGGGGGTGGCGGGGGGGGGGGGACGAGGATGAAGCAGGCACCAACAGCGATCCCTGACTCCGGGTCGCCCTTGAAGTAGCGAGTCATCGGTCGCCCCCGTTGGGCGGAAGCTCGAAGTCGAAGCCCGGATAGTCAAACGCCGACGCAGTCGCCCTGACGTCCGCGCTGGTTCCTCCATGCGCCTCGATGAGTCCCTTCCAGCGCGCGCCGACCACCTTCTTCATCCGATCAATGACGGCGCCCGCCTCCTCCACGCCGAACCCAAACCGCTCACACTCCGACAACAAATTCCCCCGGTTCGCCCACCTCCCGCCGAGCCCAATCACCAGCGCAAGATCCCGCCGGTCCGCCGACGCCACCGGGCTCGGCACGAGGTCGTACGCGGGCGCCAGCCGCCAATCCGCCCGCGGCGCAATCAACGCGTGGTTCCGCGGGTGGTCATCCAGGTTGCTGATGAGCGCGTTGAACACCATGCGCCGGAACAGCTCGCGCCGATCCTCGGCGGGGTCGCTCGCCCAGCGCTGCAGCTCATCGGCAAGCACCAGATACGACCAGCGATCACGCTGCGTAACGCTGTCGTTGGCGCGCAGGACCGTCTTGGCGCTCACCATCCGCGCGCGCCGCATCGAGCCGTCTTTGTGCTGCGCGCGATCGAAGCGTTTGACCAGCAGGACCGCCTGTCCTCCCACCTTCTCCAGCCGGTGTTCCGCGCTGCGCACACCACAGAGCCGCGCGAGGTCGAGCATGGCCGCCTCGACGACCGGGACGTTCCAGCGGTCGCCCTTCATCGGGAACTTGGCCAGCCACAGGCCATCGGCGTCTTGGACGACATTCTTCGGACGCGCGCCGCCCATGGAGGTGCCGACCTCGAGGAGCTGCGCGAGCTGTCTCTGCGGAGTCGATTCGCGCGGGAACGGTCCGCCGGCCTCGATCTGCTCGGCAGCCGCCTGCAGGGCCGCGAGGTCGAGCACGCGATTGAACCGCTGGACGGCTGGCGGCGGCTCGTTCTTGCGCGAGAAGGACAGGGCGCCTGCGCGGTCCTCGGGGGAGTTGAGCAGGTAGTCGATCTCGGACTGCAGCGCGTTCGACCCCAGCCTCGCCTCGATCACGCGGCGGCCCCAGGCGTCTGGCGCTGCGTCGCGGATCGCGCCGAACACGCCGTCGTCGTCGGTCGTCTCGAAGGTGCGCTCCTCGAGGGGGAGGCCGAAGGGGTCGATCGGCACGGCGTCGCGGCGTTCGCGGTAGCTGCGCGCGTAGACGAACTGACCTCGCCAGCCGCCGGTGCTCAAGGCCTCCTGCGCGAAGCGGCCGCAGACGACCTCTTCGCCGGACGGGAGCTGGATGAAGATGAAGCAGGACGCGGGCTCAGAAGTTGTCATCGAGGAGCCCCTTCCCCGGTCGCACTCGCTTCGGCAGACGTGCGCGATCGAGCGTCTGCCCGACGGTGTCTGCCTCGGCCTCCGCCACCAGCGCGAACGAGCCCTCCAGCCCCAGCGCCCACAGCACGCGCAGCACCGATCCGACCTCCGTGCTCGGCACGCCCTTCTCGATGCGGATCAACGTGAACGCAGACAGGCCAGCCTGACGGGCGACCTCGCGCTGGGTCAGGCGGCGACGCTTTCGGGCGACGGCCAGGCGTTGCCCAAGCGATCGGCAAGCATCGACCACTGCGAATGGCAGCGGCGATGGTTGCTTATGTGCATGCTTCCGGGCCATGAGAATAGCTATAGCTAACAAACACGGGCTGGGCAATGGCCGTCACGCCCGCTCCAGCCTTCTCCGAACCTCCTCAAACCTCTCCCGGAACGCCCTCACCACCCGCTCCCGGTACCCCGACACCTCCCTCGCCGGCGGGCTCCAATCGATGTCCTCCGTGCGCGGGTCCTGGATCGGCAGCAGGTCCGCATAGCCGCCAAACCGCGGGTCCCCCTTGCTCCCGCGCAAGAACAGCACCGGCGTCCCCAGGCCCAGGCACGGCAGCGCGCAGTGCAGGCGGCTCGTGATCACGAGGCGCGCGGTCGCGTACTTCTCGAGCAGCGCCTTCGCCCGCGCGTTGCGCACCGTGTTCGCCCCCGAGGTGTCCTTCCGGTTGAGCATGCGCTGCGCCAGGCTCACCGCGCCGAAGACGAGGTCGCTCTGCGAGTAGAAGTAGGGCACGCTCGAGAGGTGGGCGCGGCGCAGGCTCGAAGGCGAGGCGCTGGACCGCGAGGGGCCGTTCGCCTGCGGTGGTGCACTCGACGGAGGGTCGGCGGGGCCGGTCCAGGTGTGCGTCACGTACGTCGCCTGCTCGCGGAGCGCGGCCGGGATGGACGGCAAGAGGTCCGCCTCCACGTCGGCGATCACCACCTCGTCCGTGCGCGGCGCGCCGCCGGGCGTGAGCGTGGGCGTGAGGCAGCCCGAGAAGTACGCCTCGATGCCCTTGGACTTCAGCAGGTCCAGCGTGGCGTGGTCGCGGCAGCCGATGGGGGCGTGGCGCTTCCAGTACTCGACGACCCGTGGCGTGAGGAGGCGCGGGTTGTTCAGGTGCACCGCGATGTAGAGCGGGTGCAGGTTCTCCGGCAGCATCAAGGACCACGGGTTGTGGATGTACCAGCCGTTGGCGATCAGGATCGACGGCAGGCGCCGGGCCGCGAGCCATGAGCGATCGCGCGGCACCACGTAGTCGGGCTCACCGACGAGGCGCGCTGCCGCGATGCTCTGGATCTCGTCGCCGAGGTTGTTGGTGTCGTAGGAGTAGACGCTGACCAACGGACGTCGCTGCATTCTGGGTGACCCATCTGCCCCCGACGTTGGTCGCACTATAGTTTTGAACCTGCGCGGCGGATAGCTCCTTCACCGGGTCGAAACATGCGGCGGGCCCTGGAGGGTCGCAGCGACGCTGGCGCAGACCCAGAGGGCCGTCGCGCGAGGTGGCCGGGCGGTCACGCAGCGCGCCTCCACGGCACGAACGCGCTCGTCCGCCGCACGTACTCCGCGTACCCGGGCCTGCGCCCGGCCATCCCCTTCTCCAGCATCGGCACGCCCGACACGAAGAGCAGCAGGAGCGTGATCACCAGCGCGGACACCAAGGTCCAGGGCGCGCCCGCCGACACGCCGAACAGCGCGAGGCCCCACCACAGCACGGCCTCGCCGAAGTAGTTCGGGTGCCGCGTGTAGCGCCACACGCCGGTGTCGAGCACCTGGCCCTGCGAGGCCGGATCGCGCCGGAAGGCCGTGAGCTGCGCGTCCGCGAGCGTCTCGAAGGTGAGGCCCACCGCGAAGAGCGCCGCGCCCGCGAGGTCCAGCGGCCCCAGCGGCAGGAGCGAGAGCGCCGCGATCTGGAGGGGCAGCGAGATGATCCACAGCAGCACGAACTGCAGCACGAACACGGTGAAGAAGCTCACCCACCAGAAGTGCCGCCCCCAGGTCTTGCGCATGGCCTGGTAGCGCGGGTCCTCGCCGTGCCCGAGGTTGCGCCGCAACAGGTGCCAGGACAGCCGCAGGCTCCACAGCGCCACGCACGCGAGCATCAGCAGCGCGCGCGGGGTCCACGGCGGCGCGCCCACGGAGACGAGGGCGACGAGCAGGAAGCCCACGCCCCAGAAGGGGTCGGCGATGGAGGCGTCCTTGCGCGCGAGGCTCGTGAGCCAAAGCAGGGGCAGGACGATCGCGAGCGCCAGCGCCGAGTGCGCGAAGAGGGTGGACATGAGGTCAGTGTGCCTC
>JAFEBC010000238.1 GCA_018266095.1 Deltaproteobacteria bacterium | reverse complement strand
TGGTGGTCCGGGAGGTGCCCGGACGGGGGGGCCGTGTAGTACGGGTGCGTGGGGTCGGGGCCAGGATACTGCTGCTGCCCCGAGTCGCCGTTGAGCTTGCGCGCGCGGAACGGGTCCTTCTCCCAGATGTAGTTGTCGGGCGGGCGGTCCATGAGGAGCGGCGCGGGGTTCGAGAAGCGATCGTTCGGATCCGGCGGCGGCGTGGGGATGGTGAAGCCGAGCACGGTGATGGGCGTGGTGCAGACGTCGATCTCGCTCTGCGGCGCGGGCCCCGTGGTCAGGCCCGGCGGCGTGTTCACCGTGAGATCGACCGAGTAGTTCCGGCGCGGCGTGTCGAGCAGATCCTTGGTGCCGCCGAAGGAGAGGATCTCGCTCAGCGCGTGGGTCAGCTCATCGTCCTTCGTGCCCTGCGCCGCGTGCCGCACGATCTGGAACCACGAATCGCCCAGGCCCAGCATCTCCTTCTGGTTGAACTTGCGCTCGAACAGCTCGACCGCGTGCGCGCGCTCGTCGGGGTCGGTGTCGATCAGCATGCGCAGGAACAGGGAGCCGTAGAGCGAATACGTGCGGAAGTAGCTGCGGCACGCCTTGGGGAGCACGAACGCGCCCGTCGTCTTCTCCACCTCGCGCGCGTTGTTCTGGCCGTCGAGCACCTGGCTGCCCCACTGCAGCCAGATCGGGTCGTGCGTCATGTGGTACGCGCTCACCGCGTACGTGCGCATCATGATCGCGTCGCCCGAGCGCGTCCCCGGGAAGTACTCGAAGTCCATCGCGTCCTTGCCGTCGCCCGTGTCGGCGAGGCGCAGCAGGATCGGCACCAGCTTGTTCAAGTAGCCGGGCTGCGTGACGTCGACGGTCTCGCTCGGATCCGCATCGAACGCGGGCCCCGTGGACGGGCACTCGCGCGGGTACGTCGCCGCGGAGTTCACGTTGTACTGCGGCAGATAGAAGCCCCAGAGCTGGTCGACCTTGGTGAGGTCCGGATCGTCGGCGTCGAAGTTGAGCACGCCCGTCTGCAAGTAGTTGCGCAGCGCCGCCTGCAGGTCCGGGTTCTTGGTGAGGTTCGTGACCTTGAAGATGCGCAGGCGCTTGAGGAAGCAGGTGAAGTGCTTGACCATCCCCGCCTTGAGCGCCGGGTCCTTGATCAGGTCGTGCACGAGGGGATAGCCGTTCATCAGCCCCGCGTACGAGTCGATGGAGTTGTGCCCCTCCCAGCTCCCGGTCGTCGCGATGTGGACGCCGTCCACATCGAGGCCCGCCGTGTAGTAGCCGGGGAACTGCGCGAGCTGCGAGGCCGGGATGCTGTACTGCGTGGTGTCCGCGGGGTCGCGCCAGTGCATCGAATACTTGCCGAGGATGTGCGTCCCCGGCGGCACGCCCGCGAAGTGGTAGCGCGCCATGTAGCCGGGCATGCCCGTCGCTTCGGCCTGCAGATAGAGGCCGCGCACGTAGTCCTCGAGCCGCTGGTAGTCGGCGTCGGTGCCCGTCGTCTTCCAGCGCATGGCCGCCTCGAGCAAGGACAGCTCGGCGAAGCCCGCGGAGTCGCCGCGGTCGTCCCAGAAGCCCATGAACTGATCGTCCGCGTAGCGCGACTCGGGATCGGAGGGCGCCATCGCCGTGTTCATGTTGCGCACCATCACCTGGTGCTCAGGGGCGGCGTAGAGATCGAGGAAGCGATCGTAGAGGAACGCGCGCCGCGCGACGGAGGCCTCGGTGGTGCTGGCCGCGCCATAGCCAGTGTCGTCGACGAAGGCCTTGGCCTGCGTGTCATAGAGGCGGCACTCCTTGCCGTTCTGCTTGTCGCCGAGGAGGTTGCAGCTCGTGACGTCCGCAGGGAGCGCGGCGGGCGCGGGCGGCGCGAGCGGGGTGCGCGTGCGATCCGCGGTGGTGCTGGAGCAGGCGAGGACGCAGAGCGAGGCGAGCAGCGAGGCGAACAGCGGACGGATGCGGCGCATAGGGGCGGCAATGTGGATCAGGCGGGCCCCCGTGGACACCCGCGCTCTGGCGGACGGGGAAATGCGGGAGCGCGGCAGGTGGAACTACTCGTGTAGCCATTCCGTTGGGGCTGGACTTGGTGCCCGCGGACCGCGCTCTGGGGGAGGGGTCCGTGCTCAGACAAGGAGGCTTCGGCCTGGACGAGCCGTGCGTGACTGCGGTGCTCCGTTCGAGCGCCCTTGCCACGGCTTGAGCTCCGACAGGAGGTTGGGTGCGCCCTCGCCTCAACTGCGCGCGGACCCCTCCCCCAGACCACGGCCCGCTCTGAGATCGCTTTCGGTCGACAGGAGAAGCCGCCGCGCGTCCCGCAGGATGGACAAGCTTGGGGGTCGCGACGAGGTCCGCGGTTCAAATTGAAGTGGCCACCGCGCGCGTGCAACATGAGCATGTGCCGATGCCGAGCAAGTCCAAGAAGCCGCGGACCAAGGCCAAGCCCGAGTTGCCCGTGCTCTCCGCGAAGGAGGCGCGCACGTTCCTGGTCGGGCACCATGGCCTGCGCGCCATCGAGCATCCGCGCGGCGCGGCTGGGGTGCGGGCGGTGCTGCAGAAGCTGCGCTGCATCCAATTGGATCCGCTCGAGCCGCTCGGCCAGAACGCGGACCTCGTGGCGCTCGCGCGCGTCGATGGGATCCGCATCGGGGACGTGTACGCGCACTCGTATCCGGGGCACGCGTTCGAGCACTGGGCCAAGGAGCGCTGTCTTCTGCCCGCGAGCGCGTTCCCTTGGTACCGCGCGGAGTCGCAGGCGGGCGCGTCGGTGCACACGTCGTGGTGGTGGCAGCACAAGCGCATCGAGCGCCTGCCGGCCGGGGTGGTCGAGCGGGTGCTCGAAGAGGTGCGCGAGCGCGGCCCGTTGACGGCGAAGGATCTGGCACACCACGGCGACGTCGAGCGGCTCAACTGGAGCGGCTGGAAGTCCTCGGCGCGAGCGGGCTCGATGGCGCTGGACGTGCTCTGGACGAATTGTCAGCTCGTGGTCTGCGGGCGCACGAGCAGCGGAAAGCTCTTCGACCTCCCCGAGCGCGCGATGCCGAAGTTCTCCACCGCCGCGCCCAAGGGCGAGCCCGACGCGCAGGGGAAGTTCCCGCGCTGGGCCCTCTTGCAGCGCGTGGACGCCGCGGGTCTGCTCTCGCGCGCGCAAGGCGCCACCTGGTCCACGCTCTCGCAGGTGCGCAAAACGGGCCTCGCCGACACGCTCGTCGAGGAGGGCGTGCTGGAGGAAGTCCTCGTCGAGGGCTCTCCGCGCCCGTACCTCGCGCGCCGCGGCTTCCGCGAGCGCACGTTCCCCAAGGACGACGGCCGCCTGCGCATCCTGGGCCCGCTCGATCCGCTCGTGTGGGATCGCCCGCTGGTGAAGGACGCCTTCGGCTTCGACTACGCGTGGGAGGTCTACAAGCCCGCGCACCAGCGCCGCTGGGGCTGGTACGTCGTGCCGCTCTTGCATCGCGGAGAGCTCGTCGGCCGCATGGAGGGCGCGATCGAGAAGGACGCCGTGCGCATCAAGAAGCTGTGGGGCGAGCCGGGGAAGAAGCTGGACCTGGACGCGCTGCAGGCCGCGCTGCAGCGGCACGCGGAGGCGGCGGGGGTGGGGAAGGTGGTGGTGACGAGGCGGGTGCGGAAGTAGGGAGCGTGCAGCACATTGCAGTTCCCCGGTCACCATTGCCCTTGTCCAAGCGGGCCGCGCCGGATCAGCGGCGCGCGCCCACGCCGCCCAAGCACAGAGCGGGCCGGGGTCTGGGGGAGGGGTCCGCGCGCAGTTGAGGCGAGGGCGCACTCAACCTCCTGTCGGAGCTCAAGCCGCGGCAAGGGCGCCCGAACGGCGCTCCTCACTCACGCACGGCTCGCGCAGGCCGAAGCCCCCCTGTCCGGGCACGGACCCCTCCCCCAGAGCGCGGTCCGCGGACGCCAATCTGGAGCTACCCCGCCAGCGCGAGACGCTGATCGGGCGCGGCCGACTTCCCCGCTTCGAACACCAGCACACCCTCCTCGTCGTAGTCCTCGAGGTCCTTCAAGAGCCAGCTCTGCCCCTTGCGGATCCGATGGAACCGCAGCGAGCAGCTCTCCCCGTCGTACGAGAGGATCACGTTGAAGCGCCCCTCCAGGTGCTCCAGCTCCACCGTGATCCGCTCCGCCACCGCGATCCCCACAGCCAGCAGCGCGATCGGCACCGTCGAGCCCAGCCGCTCTCCGATGACCTCGGTCATCGAGATCTTGTTCGCGTTGCACTCCAGATTCGTCGGGTCGTTGAACACGCCCAGCGGGCGGCGCGGCGTCTTGAGGAAGCGCGACAAGAGCGTGCACTCGCCCGAGAGCTCCACGGACAGGTCCGCGCGCGCCGCGAGCTGTGGGTCGAGCGCAGCGTCGATGTGCCGCGACTTCAGGTCGTCGAGGTACTGACGCATGCGCCGGTTCGTCCGCATTCCGAGGATCTTACGCCCGTGCAGGCTGGGCGCCAGCGCAATCTCGCGAGCTGAAACAGTGACTGATTCGTCGCCAAGTTTCGCTGCGCGCTCACTCGACTTTCGCATTGTGGGCGGACGCGGACGGTAGTAGGCGATCCGCTTTTGTTCCGGGCGTTGTGTCGACAGATCCCGGTCGGAGGCGATGCATTTTGCGAGCGATCTTGGACGTGCATTCCATGCGTGGCGCGCTGTGTGCGCTCGCGGTTCTCCTCTGTGGCGCGGTGTCTGCGCGCGCTGACGAACCTGCTGCGCCTGCCGCGCCGGTGAAGCCCGCCGGACCGGAGGTCATCGCCGAGCCGAAGCCGCCGACGATGCCGACGGAGCCGCCGAAGCCTGTGCCGCCGACGGAGCCGACCGAGCCGAAGCCGCCGCCGATGCCGGTCGCGCCGGTGCTCGCGCCTTCGGAGAAGCCGCAGTTCGCGCCGTTCGAGCTCGGTGGATTCGCGGGCCACGCGCACGCGACGTACCGCGTGCTCGGCTGGGCGCAGCCGCAGTTGCAGCTCGGGCGCCGCGACACGAACGACCCGATCGACCTCCTGCACAAGAGCACGTTCGCGGAGCACCGCCTCACGGTGGGCTTCGAGGCCAGGCGCGATCGCTTGGAGCTGCGCTTCGAGGCCGACATCCTGAACGGCCTCTTGCACGCGGGCTCGAACGGCTACGTGCTCGCGCCGAATGAGCAGCCTGCCGGCGGCGTGGCCCAGCCGGACCTCGCGGATCCGCAGCGCAACCGCGACTGGGGCGTGAATTTCAGCAGCTTCGCCCTGCGTGAGGCTGCGCTGCGCTATCGCACCGACGTCGGCCAGATCACCTTCGGCGTCACCACGTTCAACTTCGGCCAGGGCCTCGCGTCCAACAGCGGCGCGTCCGCCCTCGACAGCGAGCTCGGTGACCAGCGCTGGGGCGAGCGCGTGCTGCGGCTCGCGTTCTCGACCAAGCCGCTCCTGCTCGCGATCGGCAATGACGCGCCCGATCTCACGGTGGCCATCGGCGCCGATCTGGTGCTGCAGGATCAGACCGCCAAGCTCTTCCGCCCGCTCGATCAGTGGAGCGATCGGGGCGCCACGCAGGACGTGGCGAACGGCTTCATCCTCGGCCTGCAGCACAAGACCGACACGCACTCGCTCGGCGCGTTCATCACCCAGCGCACCATCCGCAAGCCCGACAGCCCCGATGTGCTCTCGGGCGCGACGGTGCCGTTCTCGACCGACTTGAAGCTGTGGGCGTTCGATCTCTCCGGCGACGTGAAGCACGATCTCTCCGAGTCGCTGCAGCTCTACGGTGCCTTCGAGGGCGTGTTCGCGCTCGGCGACACGAACTACGTCTCGAACGACACCTGCGCGGGCGTGGGCGACGCGGGCCGCTGCAACTTGAAGCAAGGCGGCGCCATCGTGCGCGGCGGCGTGCGCAACGCGATGTTCACCTTCGACCTGCTCGGCGGCATCGCCAGCGGCGACGCGAATCCGTTCGACGATTCGATCGAGAACTTCAAGTTCGATCGCGACTTCAAGGTCGGCCTGATCATGTTTGACCAGGTGCTCGCGTGGCAGTCGGCGCAGATGGTGAAGCGCGCGTCGGATCCGCTCCTCACCAACGTGCCGAACCGCGGCGTCGAGCTGCTCTCAACCGACGGCGCGGTGACGAACGCGCTCTTCGTGCAGCCCACCTTCAAGCTGCGCATCAAGCCGGGCGAGCGCACCTCGCTCGAGTTCGTGGGCTCGTTCCTCTGGGCGCGCGCGCCGTCCGCGCTCATCGACGTGTACTGGACCACCAAGACGGGCGCGCTGACCAACTCGTTCGGCCAGCCGGCCAACCGCAACTACGGCGTCGAGCTGGATGCGGGCATCAACCTGCGCCACACGCTCGCGCCGGGCCTGACGCTCTTCGCGGGCGTCGCGGGCGGACTCTTCCTGCCGGGCAACGCCTTCGTCATCGACGGCACCGGCGCCACCATGGATTCGGTCACGCAGCTCAAGGGCCGGCTCGCAGTGCAGTTCTAAGAGGACAACGAAATGCTGACTTCAGTGCGCACCATCGCCCTCTCGAGTTTCGTGTTTCTCGCCGCCGCCTGTTCGGGCAAGCCGGAGGGCCTCGCGCCCACCGCCGACGGCACGGGCCCCAAGGTGAAGTTCGACCTGCTCGTGCGGCCGCTGCCCGAGATCCCGTTCCCCAACGACCTCGCCACGCGCCTCGATCACGACTCGCCCACGGGCCGCCGCATCAACGCCAGCGTGGTCGCGCCCACGACGCTCGAGCAGGGCGTGCGCGAGGAGATGAACTCGCTCGACGGCTGGGGCACGTTCGGGCCGATCACGGTCGCGTTCGAGAGCGACATCGATCCCATCGCGGTGCAGAAGGCGCACGCGGACGACGACTTCTCCAATGACGCCGTCTACGTGGTGAATCTGAAGACGGGCGAGCCCGTCGCGCTGGACTTGGGCCGCGGGAACTTCCCGGTGCTCTTGCAGGACACCGACAAGTTCTTCATGAACGACTCGCGCGACCAGACCTCGAACATCCTCTTCGAGACGCAGACCGAGGTGGACGCGAATCACAACGGCGTGCTCGATCCCGAAGAGGACACCGATCACGACGGCACATGGGACCACCCGAACACGAGCGGGCCGGACCAGTACCGCGACCTCATCTCCTGGTACGAGAAGGAGTCGCACACGCTCATCATCCGCCCGGTGGTGACGCTCGATCAGCAGACGACGTACGCGGTGGTGCTCACCAAGCGCATCAAGGACGCGAGCGGGAATCCGGTGCGCTCGCCGTTCCCGTACGTGAACCACCTGGCGCAGACGGAAGAGCTCAATCCGCTCCTCGGCTACCTCGGCAAGGGCAAGCTGTCGGGCCTCAGCGTGAACGACATCGCCTTCGCGTGGAGCTTCACTACGCAGTCGACGACGAAGGACCTCGAGGCCATCCGCGACGGCCTCTACGGCCTGGGTCCGCTGGGTTGGCTCAAGGACCACACGCCCGCGACGCTCGAGCCCGTGCTCTACGCGAACGACACCACGGGCAAGGTCGAGGAGCACCCGATCCATCCCGCGAAGGGCAAGGCGCCTGTGGGTCAGGATCCCGCGACGTGGGCGGTGAACCCGTACATCGTGCCCGTGTCGCAGTTCACGGGAGCGTTCACGCGCCTGTTCGATCTGCTCGGCGTGGCCAAGGGCATCGACAGCGCCACCATGCTCGAGACGTACAAGTTCGTGGACTATTTCGTCATCGGCGCGTTCCGCACGCCTGACTTCATCGACGACGACGCGCGGCCCACCAACGACGGCACGTTCCGCATGAACGCGAACGCGGGCGTGGCCAAGCTGTGGGAGCGGCCGGACGGCTGGAAGGACCTGGAGACCACCGCGCTGCAGGCCGCCTTCGACGCGCCCATCGATCCCAACACGTCCAAGCTGCGCAACCAGGCCCAGCGCGCGACGCGCGATCGCGTGTGGTTCATGCTCGCCGTACCCAAGGCGCTCAACGGCCACACCGCGCCCTTCCCCGTCGCCATCTACGGCCACGGCTACACCTCGCAGCGCACAGAGATGATGGGCTTCGCCGGCAACATGGCGAAGATGGGCGTCGCCACTGTGGCCATCGACAGCTACGGCCACGGCCTCTCGGTGAACGACAACGACCGCAACGTCATCGAGGCCATCATCGGCTCGTACGGCTTCTTGCCGATCACCAAGGCCATCTTGAAGGGCCGCGCGCGCGATCTGAACAACGACGGCCTGCCCGACACGGGCGGCGACTTCTGGGTCGGCGACGTGTTCCACACGCGTGATGTGGTGCGCCAGTCGATCGTCGATTGGATGCAGCTCATCCGCGTGTTCCGCGCGTTCGGCACGTACAACATGGGCGACATCAACGGCGACGGAAAGCCGGAGCTCGCGGGCGACTTCAACGGCGACGGCGTACCCGACGTGGGCGGGCCTGACGTGTGGAATGGCGCGCCGAATCCGGGCAGCGACTTCTTCGTGTTCGGCATTTCTCTCGGCGGAATCCTCGCGAGCGTCTTGCCTGCGGTCGAACCGAAGATCGTCGCGGCCGCGCCCATCTCGGGCGGCTCCGGCCTCGCGGACGTGAGCATTCGCAGCGAGCAAGGCGGCGTGGTGCAGGCCGTGTTCCTCGAGGTGCTCGGGCCCATCATCGCCAGCCAGGACGCGGGCAACGGCACGGCGCATCTGTTCTTCGACGTGCAGGACGTGAACAGCGAGTCGCGCGTGCAGCTCACCGACACGCCCATCGACCTGAAGCCGGGCGACCGCGTCGAGGCGTACAACCTGAACACCAAGGAAGGCCAGCCGCAGAAGAGCGACTGGGCCATCGTCGACGCGAACAACAAGTTCCGTCTGCAGGTGGCGATGGACGCCGCGACGTTCCGTGAAGGCGGCGTGGTCGATGCGAATCCGATCCACGTGGGCAACTGCGATCCCGACACGGCGGCGGGCGCCGACGCGCTGCGCATGATCCACCCGGCGGACTGCATCGTGTTCAAGCGCATCCGGCCCGGCGTGCCGGACCTGGTGATCAACACGTTCCCCAAGGAAGTGGTCTTCCAGAACCGTCACTACGGCAAGGGCTCGCCGCTCGTGGCGCTGGCCAAGGGCTTCGCGCTCAAGCGCGGCACGCCCGAGTTCCGCCGCTTCGTGGCCCTCTCGCAGACCATCGTCGAGCCGGGCGATCCCGCGAACTACGCGCCGCACTACACGAAGGACCTGCTCCCCGCGCGCGCCGGGAATCCCGCGGGCGTGATGGTGGTGGCGACCACGGGCGACCTGAACGTGCCCGTGAACACGGCCTACTCCACCGCGCGCATCGCGGGCGCCGTGCCGTATGCGTATGACGCGAGCAAGCACGCCGACTGGGGCATGTCGCCCAACGACGTGCTCATCCAGAGCAAGGCCTCCGAGTGCCTGGAGAAGCTGCACTACTTCCAGCCCGTGGCCGACCGCATGGCCGACCCGCAGGCGCCGATCGATCCGCGCGACCAGCCGATCGTCGACCTGGTCAAGTGTGTGAACCCCGTCGACTGCACCAAGGACTCGCTCGTCGACCCGGGCGACTACGCCTACGACGCGACGACCGACACGTACCTCGACACGGGCAACGTCATCTTCGACAACCCCGGCGTGCCGCGCCTGAAGAAGAGCCTGCGCAGCGTGGTCGAGATGACCGGCGACGGCACCGACATCGCGGGCAACCCCATCACGCGCAAGACCGCGCTGATCACGCCGTACCTCGTGCGGCAGGGCAAGCACGGCTTCGACACGCCCCACCAGGCCGAGAACTTCGACATCGACCTGTACATGACGAACATGATCGGCCGCTTCTTCCAGTCGCGCGGGTCGGACCTCCGCTACGACATCTGCATGCACAGGGATGGGTACGATCGGCGGCGCCTGCTGCCGGATGGGTCGGGGCAGGATCCGGCGGCGCAGCGGGTGCCGGCGTGTTCGTTCATTCCGAACTATCCGAGCGGGTTCTAGGGGGACTCCGCGGTCCCGGGGCGAGAGGGTGCGCTCGGGGACCGCGCTTGGAACTCCGCGGGCCCGGGGCGTGGGGAGGGTTGCGCCTCCAGGAGGCCAGCGGCACGACCGGCGCTCGCGTCCGCGAGCGCTGGGCACTTCGTTCAACGTGGGGTGCTGCCGCGCGCTCAAGGAGGCGCAATCCCTCCCCACGCCCCGGGCCCGCTCTTTAACCATGTGGATGGTGCGACGGGGACCTCGTCACGCCCCGGGTCCGCGAGTGGACCGGTTGGGGTGGCGACAAGGTGGCACGCGGGGGCAGCGCCGGCGAGGCTGACGGAGAGGCGGCACGGAGGGGCGCCGCGCAATCGAGGTTTTTCAACGATTCCCCCCGCCCCGACGAGAACTCCGGTGCACGCCCCCTGTGCGACGAGGGGGCAGTCGAACACTCGGTCAACTAGTGACGGCGTCGCCGGATCGTCCTGCATGTGACGGGCGGCGCCTTCGAAGATTGCCCCGACGTGGTCGAGTGTCGCCCCCGCCTGCAGGTGAACCGGGTCCCGCGCGCGGCCCGTGGGCCGCCCTTTCGTGGTCCAAGAGCGTGCCCGGGGCGTGGGGAGCTCCCCGGACTCCGTCATCCAGGTCGCAGAGCGGTCCCGGGGCGTGGGGAGGGATTGCGCCCGACTGAGGCGCGGCACATCAAGGTTCTCGGACGGAGCTCCCAGCACCTCGCGGATGCGAGGTGCCGGTCGTGCCGCAAGCCTCCCGGAGGGCGCAACCCTCCCCACGCCCCGGGACCGCGGAGTTTCAGCCGCAGGCCTCCCGGAGGGCGCAACCCTCCCCACGCCCCGGGACCGCGGAGTTTCAGCCCCACTAGAACCCACGCAGACCGCCACCTCCCAGCAAGTGTCAGGGGGAGACACACGACCACATACCCGTCTCAATCTGAGAAGGCGCCGCCCGCCCCACCCGCGAAAACACCTGCCGGACGCGCAGTTACTGAGCCCGGACTTCTGGCCCCCGGATTGCTCTGGAGTGCACCGGAGTTTTCTCGGGGCTCCCCCGCAAAGGACTGACTGTGCGCTCTCTCTTGTGCGTCGTCGCGTGCCTCGCCGTCGCTGCGTCTGCGTCGGCCCAGACCGTGGTCGTCTCGCCCAACACCATCCACGGGCAGATCGGGTTCGACAACACCGATCCGGGCGTGCTCGCGGTGCTGCAGAGCAGCGGCCTCGCGTTCGTCGCCGAGAGCGCGTACTCGACCTCGCCCAGCGGCTACTCCACGAACGGCTACGCGTACGTCACGGGAAGCCCGACGCTCTCGCCCTACAGCCTCTCGGGCGAGGCCGATGGCAACCAGGGGCACGTCACGTACAACCTGCAGGTCTCGGGCGGCCTGAACCAGCGGCCGGGCTACTCCACCGGCGCCGCGCAGTATCAGTTCGGCACGAAGCAGGTCGATCTCCTGCCGGTGGGGCAGCAGCCCGACGGGATCAGCC
>JAFEBC010000237.1 GCA_018266095.1 Deltaproteobacteria bacterium | reverse complement strand
GCACCGCGTAGAAGCCCTCGGCCTCCGACATCGAGAGGTTCTTCATCTTCATCGCGATCGGCTTCAGGCCCGACTCTTCGAACTTGGCGATGATCTTGCCGATGGACCCGGACTCGAGGGCGTCGGGCTTGAGGATGGACAGGGTGCGCTCGATGGCCATGTGTGTCTCCGTGCTGCGCGTGTGCGGCGTGAGTGAAATTTGGCGCGCGGGGTATCACGCGGTGCGGCGGGAGCGCAAGCCAAGAGACCTCGGCCAGTTGGCGGCAGGGAGAGGACGCGAGGTGCCTTGCGGGGCGGCGAGCGAAGTGGGTTCAATGCGCTCCTGATGAGCGGCCGGGTGGACCCCCTGTCTGTCGACCTCGCTCCTGGCGGAGCGTTCGCGTTCACTGACCGCTGGTTCACAGGCGAAGCGCTCACGGCCGGCGTCTCTCTGCTCTCCGCGCGCTACACGGGCTCCAACCCGGGGCACGTCAACAGCGGTCAGTCGGTCACGCGCTTCTGGTCGGGCAAGCTCGCGTCGGAGGCAGTTCCCCTGACCGTCGGTCCCTGAGCTCAGCAGCCGTCGGCCCTCTGCGCGTCGCCGAACCTCCTCACGCAGCGCTGCTGCAAGTACGGCTTGCCCGAGGGCGCTCGCGGAGCGATGAATGCGCCCGATGACGGCTCCTCCGATTCCGCTCCTCGCGCGTCTCGCCCTGCTCGCCCTCCTGTCCGCGGGCGCACGCGCCGAGGTGGCCAGCACGCCCGGCGGCATCGACGTCGAGTCGCGCACCGTCAACGTCAAGGCGGGCGCCACGACCTGCGCGTATCGCGTGACGAACCACGGGCAGAAGTTCGTCCTGCGCGTGCAGCTCCCCATCGGCGGGCGCCAGGTCCTCGACGTTCCCCAGGTCGAGCACTGGTTCTGGACGGCCCACAGACAGGGCGCGCGCGACGACCTGCTGTGGCTCGGGAAGACGGCCGACGTCGCCATCGGCCCCAAGGAGAGCGTCGAGTTCAGCGTCGCGCTGGCGAGCTCCAAGCAGAGCCCCGTGGACTGCGACGCGCCGCACATCACGCTGTCGACCGCGACAGAACGGCCCGCTCCGCCTCCCCCTTCGGCGCTCTCGCTCGAGCTCGATTCGCCGGAGGCGTCCACGCAGGGCAGCGTCCTGGAGATCACCGCGAGCGTGACCCTGCGCAACTCCGGTCGGGGGCCCGAATTGCTCAACCTCGGGAGCGCGGTCGGCAACAGCACGGCGGGAGTTCCGCGCTCCATCCAGCTCGACCTGGAGAGCGTCACGGGAGCGCACACCCTGCTTCACCTCAAGCTGCCGCTCGGCGCCGGGGCGCGCGCCGATCCGATGCCGCTCAAGCTGCCTCCCGGCACGGCGTACACGCTCCGCCAGCGGTGGCAGGCCAGCCAGCCGGTCATCGCCGGCGTCTATCGCTTGTCCGCGCGCTACGAAGGGGTCAACCCGGACGTCGTCAACGACGGCCAGGCGATCACCCGCTTCTGGTCTGGCACGCTCACGTCCGAGCCGATCCCGGTGACGGTGAGCCCGTGATCCGCGCCGCGGCCGGCACGCGCGCTCGAGCTCGCTACAGCAGCGTCTTGATCCCCGCCGCCACGCGCCGCACGCTCTCCTCCACCCGCTTCGCCCGCGTCTCCTCGCGCTTGGCGTCCTCGATCCACTTCACGAACAGCCGCTGATACCCGGGCGACCACGCGTCCCAGCTCTGCTGGGCCTTCGCGTTCTGCTTCAGCGCCGCGGCGAAGTCCTTCGGCACCTGCGGCCGGACCTTGTTCACGGTCTTCTTCTTCGCCTCCGCCTCCGCGCGCATGACCGCGCCCGTGCGCGCCTCCTCCTCCAGCGCCGGCTTCGCGAACACCAGCCCCGCGGGCGTCATCAGTCCCTGCTCGATGAGCCTCGCCACTCTGCGCAGGTTGCTCGCCGACCAGTTGCTCTTGGGCTTGCGCGGCGTGAACCGCTGCATGTGCCGCCGCTCGTCGATCCCGCGCGCGAGGCCGTCGATCCAGCCGAAGCAGAGCGCCTCCTCGACCGCCTCGTCGTAGCGGATCGAGGGCTCATCGACGCCGACCTTCAGGTACACGAGCCACACTTCCGTCTCGCGCGCGTGGTGCTTCGCGAGCCACCTGCGGAACTCGTCGCGGGACTTCGGGAAGAGCGCGTTCTTGGGAATGGCGAAGCCGGGCATGTCGACAGACTACGATCCCGCACGGTGGAGCACAGAACAGAAGCTCTTCCCGCCTAGAACTTCAGCGGAATCACCCCGAGCAGCGACTTCAAATCATCATCCGTGAACACGATGCCGCCGCCGATGAACCAGTCGCGCCCGCTGACGATGCGGCTCGTGACCGCCGAGTCGTACTGCGGCGTGTTCACGAGGTCGTCCACGCCCGCGGTCAGGCGCAGGTGCTGCAAGAACGTGTAGTCCGCGTACAGCTTCACGCGCGGGTGATCCTTGAGCGGGTTGGCGAACTCGAACACGTCGCCGGACAGCGTCAGGTCGTCGTCGAAGAGGTGCACCTTCACGCCGAAGCCGCCCGTGCTCTCCAGGATGCCGAAGCGCCCCGAGACGTGCCCGATGCGCTTGGCGAGGAACGCGCTGACCTTGAACTGCCGCTCGGTGACGACCTGCTGCACCTCCGAGGGGAAGTACGGATTGGTGGTCGTGCCGTCCTTGAGCGTGTTCTGGATCTTGATGGTGCGCGTGTACCCGCGCGGGTCGTCGACGATCTCCAGGCCGTACCAGCGGTCGGGCCGCGGCAGGAGGCGGATGTTGAAGTAGTTCTTCGCCCACGGGTTGTACGTGGCGTTCTGCAGCGTGCCCGCCACCGGGTTCGCGCTCGGATTGAGCACGCCGACGAGCAGCTCCGTGCGCGTCGACACCTCCACGCGCAGATCGTTCGCCTTCGAGGTCAGGTTCGACACGTCGCTCGCGGCCTTCTCCAGCGACTTGATGAGCTTGTCGTCGTTGACGAGCCGGCCCACCGTGCCCTCGCCCTTGTTCACCTTGTCGGTGATCGACTGGACGTTCGCCAAGGTCTTGTCGAGCTTCTCCAGATTGGACTTGAGGCTCTTGATGGTGTCCTTCGCGTCGCCCTGCCCCGACGAGCCCACGACCTCCGAGATGGTCTTCAAGATCGCGTTCGCCTGCGAGGTGGCGTCGCGCGTGTTCTTCAAGATGGCCACCACGTCCTCGCCCTCCTTGCTCGAGAGCTGGCGCAGGTCACCGCTGAAGTCGCGGAAGTTGGTCAGCACCTGGTCGATCTTGTCGCCGCTGCGATTGATGGTCTTCTCGAGCGCCGAGGTGATGCGCACGAGGCCGCTGATGATGGCGCGCAGGTTCTCCTGACCCTCCTCGTTGCCGAGCACCTTGCGCAGCGACTTCGTCACCTCTTGGATGTCGTTGGCGATGTTCCCCATCGAGCTGAAGATCTCGTTCATGCCCGGCTGGCGGTACACGTGCATGATCTCGGCGCCGTCCTCGAGCTCCTTGGCGGGCGGCGCGCCCGGCTTCACGTCGAGGATGAAGTCGCCGAGGATGCTCTCGCTGCGCTTGGAGATGACGGCGTTGTCGTAGAGCTTGAACTTCTTGTCGATCTTGAGGAACACGCGGGCGCGCGCGTCCTGGTCGAGCTCGACGTGATCCACCTGGCCGATGCTGATGCCGGCGATCTGCACGCGGGTGCGGATGCCGAGGCCGCTGGCGTCGTCGAAGACCGCGCTGACCACGTACGAGCTGCGGCCCAGGCCCTTTCCGCCGATGAGCGTCAGGCCGGTACCGAAGGCGACCGCCGCGAGCAACACGACGAGGCCCACTTTGAGTGGCGTGGCGATCTGGCTCAAGGAAGTGTCGTCTCCACCGACAGTTTTACCCCAGTCGGCGAGGTCGCTGCCAGAATTGCGCCAACGTCAGACGCGCCGACTGTCACTGGCGGCCGAACCAGGTGGCCAGGAACTCGCGCGTGTGCGGATCCTTGCTGTTGCGCAGGTCCTTCGCGGTCCCCTGGTCGACGATCACGCCGTGGTGCAGCATGGCGATGTGGTCGGCGATGTGGAACGCGCTGCCGATGTCGTGCGAGATGACCACGCTGGTCACGCCCAGCTTCTCGCGCGCGCCGATGATCATCTGGTCGACGCTCTCTGTCGTCAGCGGATCCAGGCCGGTCGTCGGTTCGTCATACAGGACGATCTTCGGGTCGCGGATGATGGCGCGGGCGAGGCCCACGCGCTTGCGCATGCCGCCCGAGAGCTCCGCCGGGAACTTGTGCTCGACGTTGTACAGATCGACGACCGCGAGCTTCTCCTTCACCTTCTCCTTGATCTCGGCCTCGGTGAAGTCCGAGTGCTCGACCAGCGGGAAGGCCACGTTCTCGCCGACAGTCATCGAATCGAAGAGCGCGGCGTTCTGGAACACCATGCCCATGCGCTGGCGGAAGACGGCCAGGTCCTGGCGGCTCATGGTCGAGACGTTCTCGCCGTCGACGATGACCTCGCCCTTGTCGGGCTTGAAGAGGCCCATGATGTGCTTCATGAGCACCGTCTTGCCGCTGCCGGAGCCGCCGAGCACGACCGTGGTGGTGCCCGGCGCCATCTTCAAGTTGATGCCCTTGAGCACCTGAAAGCCGTTGAACGAACGGTACAGGTTGCGCACGTCGATCATCGCCTCACCGGCGCTCGACTGCACCTGCGCTGCGCCGCTCGACGCCATCAGACGCCCAGCCCGCCCTGCGACGCGGACGAGGAGAGCTGGATGGCCGTGTACAGGTAGTCGATGGCGAAGATGGCCACGAGGCCGCCGACGACCGCTTCAGTCGTCGCGATGCCGACACCGCGCGCGCCGCCCTCGGCGTTGTAGCCGCGGTAGGCCGCGATGAGCGTGACCACGAAGCCGATGACCACCGACTTGCCCAGGCCGTCGGTGATGTCCTTCAGGTCCACCATGGTGGCCACGCGGTTCAGGAACGTGCCCGGCGACATCTCCTTGGCGAACACGGCCACGCCGTACGCGCCCAGCATGGCGATGGCGTTGAAGAGCATGGTCAGCATCGGCGCGGCCACGGCGGCGGCCAGGATGCGCGGCGTGACGAGGTAGTTGAGCGGATCGACGGCCATGGTCTCGAGCGCGTCGATCTGCTCGGTGACGCGCATGGTGCCGAGCTCTGTGGCCACGGCCGAACCGACGCGCGCGACGAGCACGATGCAGGTGAAGATCGGCGCCAACTCACGCGCCAAGGAGAGCTCGACGGTGGCGCCCACCAGGGACTGCGCGTTGAAGAGGCCGAACGCGTACACGGTCTGCAGCGCGAGGACCATGCCCGTGAACAGCCCGGTCAGGCCGACCACGAAGAGCGAGCCCCAGGCCATGAACTCGAGCTGCACGAAGAGGAGCCCGATGCGCCACGGCCGGCGCGGGATGGCGAGCATGGCCTGGCCGCCGAACATGCTCATCGCGCCGAGCGATTCGATGGGCTTGGTGACCGCCTTCAGCCACGCCGGCGGCGGCAGGGGCGCGGTGGTGGTGACGGGGGCTTCGGCCATGGGCCTGATGAGTATCGCGCGGATCACGCGCGCGCGAGAAAAGTTGTTTGGCGGTCACACCGCCACGCGCGGCACACGCGCGGAGATGTTGCAGAAGATCTCGTACGGGATGGTCCCGCAGCGATCGGCCACCTCGTGCGCGTCGATCTGCTCGTGGCCCTGCGCGCCGATGAGCACCACCTCGTCGCCGATCTTCGCCTCGGGCACGTCGGTGATGTCCACCATCATCATGTCCATGCACACCGTGCCCGCGATGCCGCAGCGTTTGCCGCCCGCGAGCACCACGCCGACGTTCGTGAGCGAGCGCCGCACCCCGTCCGCGTAGCCGACCGGCAAGGTCCCGATGAGCGACTCGCGCCGCGCCACCCACTTGTGCCCGTACGAGATCGGCGTGCCCGCGGCGACCTTCTTCACGTGCGAGAACGCGGTCACCCACGAGAGCGCGGGCTTGAGGTTCGCGAGGCCCGAGAAGCGCGGCGCGGGCGCGGCGCCGTAGAGCATGAGGCCGGGCCGCACCATGTCGAAGTGCGTGGCGGGCAGGTCCATCACCGCGGCCGAGTTGGCCAGGTGCGCGAGCTCGAGCGGAAAGCCCTGCTCGACCATCGCGCGGCGGCCCGTCTGGAAGAGCTCCACCGCGCGCGCCGTGTGCGCCGGATCGCGCAGGTCCGCGTTGGCGAAGTGCGTCGCCAGGCCCGTGAGCCGCACGTGCGCGAGCGACTTGGCGTGCGTGAGGAAGGCCCCGAAGTCGGCCGGCTGCACCCCGATGCGCCCCATGCCGGTGTCGAGCTTGACGTGCGCGTCGAGCACCATGCCGGCCATGCGGCCCGCGGCCTCCAGCGCGTCGAGCTGATCCGCCCGGTACACGAGCGGCGTCAGGCGATACTTGAGGAGGAGCCCGTAGTCCGTGTACTGCGCGCCCAGCACCAGGATCGGCCGCACGAGACCCGCGCGGCGCAGCTCGACGCCCTCCTCCACCAGCGCCACGCCCAGCCAATCCGCGCCCGCCTCCTCGAACGCGCGCGCAGACAAGATGCCGCCGTGGCCGTAGCCATCGGCCTTCACCACCGCCATCACCCGCGCCGTCGGCGCACAGCGGCGGACCTCGCGCAGGTTGTGTCCCAGCGCGCCCGTGTCGATGCGCGCCTCGGTGGGACGCACGCGCAGCTCATGCGAGCGTCGGGCGGGCGGCGGGATGGACGGCGAGCCAGCGTTCACGTCGGGGATCTCCAAGTGCACGTTCGTCTCCTGCGCGGCAACAGATACTTCGGGCCGCCCACGCTGTCGACTCATCTGCGCAGCCGTTCGACCACGCGCTTCCGGCGAATCGACCCGCTGTAGATCGTCGAGGGTCGCGCGCCGTTTCGATTGGCGCTCGCACGCGCGTCCGCGCTATCTACGTTT